>CBHWDR010000163.1:0-6999 GCA_966112575.1 uncultured Chitinophagales bacterium | reverse complement strand
CAGGGATTGTCTTGCCGGTTTTCACAGATGCTTCCTGCAGGGTAATATCTTCCGTTGAGGCTTGTCCATCTTTCTTCTTGGAGAGGATCCAGGAGCGCTCGCCCCGGCCCTTCATCTGATAGAGCGTATAGGCGCCCCTGATCTTGCTTCCATGAAGCATGATCTTGATCGTTCCGGAATGCAGTTGCCGCATCAGTTCTTTCTCCTGCTCCTTGCGGCTCAGTCCTTCCATTTCTGCCGGCTCGTAGGTACCTTCATCCCAAACGATCACGGTGCCGCCCCCGTAATTGCCTTCGGGTATCACGCCTTCAAAATTGCGGTAGTCGTAGGGGTGGTCCTCCACCATCATGGCGAGGCGCTTGTCGGCAGGATTGAGTGAAGGGCCCTTCGGCACGGCCCAGCTCTTCAACACCCCTTCCAGCTCGAGCCGGAAATCATAATGGACGTGCGAGGCATCGTGCTTCTGGATCACGAAACGAAGTCCGGAACGTGAAGACCGTTCCTTTCCCTTCGGCTCCGGCGTTTCATCGAACCGCCGCTTCTTGTTGTACAGGGTCAGGCTCATGATGAAGCAGGTGAAAAAGATATGCCAGTTGAATCTACAAAAACATTCAGCAATTGGGGATTGCGGGAAGGGGATTACCCGGGAAGCTTGACTTCGCCCGTTTGCTTTTCTGGCACAGAATTCTAACCCCTTCCATACAACAAATCAGCAATTATGATACGCAGAAACCTTGAACCGGAACGCAATAGCGGCCGCCCCGATAGCGCATCCGACCAAAGCCGGGTGAATGATGAAGACAACCTCGACACCCGCGAGATCGCGCATGATATCGAAGAGGGCGATGAAGACTATGACGATGAGGAGCTGGAACGCGAAAGCGAGCTGGATGACCCGGAAAAATTGTAAAGGGAATAAGGATCGCCGGTCGCCGACCGGCGATTTTCTTTAGGCGCGTTTTTTCTTTCCGCCTTCGAGGCTTTGCTTCAGCACATCCATCAGGTCCTTGACAGTAGCGGAAGTGGATTTCTTCGGCTCGGCAATACGGATCTCCCTGCCGGCGGCCTTCGCCTTGATCACTTTCTTCAGCTCCGTAACATAGGTGTCCTTGAAGGCTGCAGGATCGAAGGCCTCGGTCAGTTGATTGATCAGCTTCGTGGCCAGGGATAGTTCTTTCGGGGTGATGCGCTCCGCCTTGCCCACTTCGGGAATGCCGCGCACCTCTTCCTGGTAGCGCATCTGGTTGAGCAGGAGCACGCCCTCGTACGACTTGATCGCGCAGAGGTGCATGCGGTTGCGGAGCATGAACTCGGCCAGCCCGATGGTGCCGGTTTCCTCCAGCGCCTTCACGAGGAGGTGATAGGACTTGTCGGCGCTTTTATCGGGGATGAGATAATAGGGCTTTTCGTAAAGGATCGGATCGATCTCCTCTTCCTTTACGAACTGGATCAGGTCAATGGTCTTCGATTTTTCCGGGCTGGCTTTGGCGAAATCCTCCTCGGTCACTACCACGTATTTGCCCTTGGCATACTGGTAACCCTTAACGATATCCTTCCAGGCCACTTCCTTGCCGGTCTTGGTGTCGATGCGGGCATACTTGATCGGCGCGAGGTCTTCTTTCGACAGCATGTCGAAGTCGAGGCCTTCGTTCGCCTCCACGGCACTGTTCAATTTAACCGGGATGTTCACCAGCCCGAAGCTGATCGCACCTGACCAGAGTGATCGCATGTCGTATTCGATTTAAGAAGCCGGGTAATAGATGTCGGGACGCAGCTGGTTGTTGGAATGACGGAACCAGGTGGTTACGGAGTTCACCGCTTGCTTCCACCAGCTCTGCCTTGCCGTGCGGGTTTCATAATATTCAGCGCGCATGATCTTCACCTTTACCAGCACCGTATCCTGTAGGGCAGAAAGGGTGGCCGGGGGCAGCTCGCCGAAGGCATTCATTGCTTCCGGATCGGAAACGACCCAGCCCTTGCCCATTACCTGGAGGTAAGAAGTCTTGCCTTTGCGGAAGAAATCGAGACGGGCCGGAAATTCGGTTTCGAATTCCTTTACCTGCTGCCGGGGCTTCTGAACGAAGAACCAGACGAAGCCGTACTCGTCCACTTTAAGCGTGGTGACAATAGAGGTGGGGAGTTTCAGCACGGAATCACTTTGATTGAAGAAGATGGCGCTTCCGATCTCCTGGATCTTCTCCTGCAGAAAGTTTAATTGCTGATTGGTTGCCATATTGATTGATTTCGTAAGTAATCCTAGTCCGGGTATATATCTCCAAATTAAATACCACAAAAAATTTCGCCTGCAAGCACCATAGCTCATCCATAAGCCTGGGGAAAAAAGGCTACAGTCCGCTTCGCTTAACGCCGGAAAACCGGTTTCTACTGGCATTATTTTTTATTCATTTACCCGTATTCAATCATTTCATAAACCCTTTACTTATGCCAAGAAATACAAGTACGACCAGTCGGAAACGCACGACCGGCGCCTCCGCTACCAAGAGCGAAGAGACCATGCTGCGGGAATTGTTCGTGGAAGAACTGCGCGATATCCTCTGGGCCGAAAAGCACCTGACCAAGGCCCTTCCCAAGATGCGCAAAGCCGCCACTTCCCAGGAACTCGCCAATGCTTTTGAAGAGCACCTGGCCGTGACGGAAGGCCAGATTGGACGGATCGAAGAAGTGTTCGAGATCCTCGAAATGACCCCGCGCGCCAAGAAGTGTGAAGCCATGGAAGGCCTCGTAAAGGAAGCACAGGAAGTTATTGAGGAAATGCCCAAAGGCTCTGCCGTGATCGATGCCGCCCTGATCATCAGCGCGCAGAAAGTGGAGCACTACGAGATCGCCGCCTACGGCAGCCTGGTGCAACTGGCAAAGACGATGGGCGAGAACGAGATCGCAGGTCTGCTCCAGGAAACACTTGATGAAGAAAAACAGGCCGACCTTCTGCTGACCGAACTCGCAGTTACCGGCATCAACATCAGTGCTGATAATGAGCCGGAAGAATAAGCTTCCGGACCAACAGCAGGAAAAGCCCGGCCATTTTTGGTCTGGCTTTTTCTTTACTTGAACCTGAGCAATAAAATATGCAATATGGTCAAACCTACTTCCCTGTCGGAAAATCTGAATGAAGAGATCCGTATGGACAACAAAGGCAAGTCGCCCCAAAAGCTCGACTCCCGCTTCGAACGGATGGCAGCCGCAGCAACCCGTGCAACGGGCTCGTCCACGGCCTTCCTGATCGCCCTGGCGGTGATCTTCGTCTGGGGCATTACCGGGCCCATCTTCGACTTTTCCGATACCTGGCAACTCGTGATCAACACCGGCACCACGATCGTCACCTTCCTGATGGTCTTCATTATCCAGCAATCGCAAAACAAGGACGCCCTGGCCATCCAGCTCAAGCTGAATGAGCTGATCGCCTGCGATGAGCGGGCCAGCAACCGCCTGGTAGTGGTGGAAGACCTGAGCCAGGAAGAACTCGAAGTATTGAAACGCTATTATATCCGGCTCTCGGAACTGGCCAAGAACGAGAACGATCTCCACAGTTCACATTCCGTGGACGAAGCCGTGGGCCAGCACGAACACAAATCCCACCTGCGGCATGGGGTAAAAAACAAAGAGGAGTAAGCATGGACAAGGTCATCGAGCTTTCCCATAAAGAGTTCCTGCGGATCGACAAAGACTACAGCAAGGCGGCGAAAGTGGCCGACCTGGTTTATGTCAACGACAGGGAAAAAGGGATCCAGCGGGTGCGGAAGGGAACAGGCTTCGCCTACGTTTACGACAGCAAGCCGCTGAAAGACAAGGAAGAGCTGGAGCGCATCCGTAAGCTGGCCATTCCGCCGGCCTGGACCCAGGTATGGATCTGCCCGAAGGCCAACGGTCACATACAGGCTACGGGCCTCGATGCCCGTAACCGGAAGCAGTATCGATATCACCAGCTCTGGGGGATCCTGCGCAACGAGACCAAGTTTCATCGCCTCTACGAATTCGGCAAGCTCCTGCCCTCCATGCGCCTGAAGGTGGAGGAAGATATGGCAGGCCGCGAGCTCGGTGAAGAAAAAGTGATCGCAACGGTGATCTCGATCATGGAGCGGACCTATATCCGGATCGGCAGCGACGGCTACGAAAAGCTCTACGGCTCTTATGGGCTTACCACGCTGAAAGACAGCCATGTGAAGGTGAGCGGCGACACGGTGCGTTTTTGCTTCAAAGGAAAGAAAGGGATCCTTCACGAGATCACGCTGCGTCACCGCAAGCTGGCGCGCATGGTACAGAAATGCCGCGACATACCGGGCCGGGAGCTCTTTCAATACTACGATGCCGCCGGAGAGGCCAAGTCGGTGGATTCGGGTAGCGTGAACCGTTATATCAAGGAAGCAACCGGCGGCGATTTCTCGGCCAAGGATTTTCGCACCTGGGCAGGCACGCTCAACATGATCCGCGCCCTCCGCGCTGCGGGCCAGGCAGAGTCGGACGGCGACGCGAAGAAGAACATCCTTACGGCGCTCGACGACGTGAGCAGGAAGCTGGGCAATACGCGCACGGTCTGCAAGAAATACTATGTCCACCCCGGCATCATCCGGCTCTATGAAGAACAGAGCCTGCACAAGTATCTCGATGAGCTGGATGAGATCGAAAAGGCCGATGAGCTCAGCGGACTTACCTCGGAAGAGCGGGTGCTGATGAAGATCCTCAAGGGTCTGGTCTAACCCCGCTCCGGTTGTGTGCCTTATTTCTTCCGTCACCCCACAAGCAGCCTAAAACGAACAAAGCCCCGCAATGCGGGGCTTAAATGCATATAACGAGACCTTACCGGCGGCGAACCGCTGCACGGCCACCTCCGGTGCTCTTCTTCGCGCCGGATTTCTTCGCACCTGATTTCTTGGCTGCGCCCGTTTTACGTGCAGCTGCAGAAGCCTCGCCTCCTTTTTTTGCGGCTGCCTTGGTCGGGCCCTTACGGGCACCGCTACCCGAAGAGGAGCTGCGCGAAGCGGAGCCGCGGGATGAGGAGCTGCGGGAGGAAGAGCTGCGCGATGAAGAACCCCGGGATGAACTGCCTCCCGAAGAGCCATTGCGGGATGAAGAGGATTTCTTTGCGGCGCCTCCTTTTTTGGGAGCAGCGCTCTTCTTTGGTGCTGCCGATTTTTTGGCCGCACCGCCCTTGCTGGCTGCGCTCTTCTTGGCCGCGCCTGATTTTCCGGCCGCCGATTTCCTGGCAGCGCCGCTCTTGCCGGCTGCTTTCTTAGCTCCCGATTTTTTGGCTGCGCCTCCACGTGCGCTACCGCCTTTCTTCGGCACTTTCTCTCCTTCCTCGCGCGCTTCCGAAAGCCCGATCGCGATCGCCTGAGCGCGCGACTTTACTTTTTGACCGCTACCGCTTTTCAGTGAACCGCCTTTGCGTTCGTGCATGGCGCGCTCAACTTTTTTTGCGGCGCCTCTTGAATACTTCGCCATTTGGTTGGATTTAAGGGTTAGAGTATCAACAACCACAGAAATTTTTATACCCGCTGCCTTCTTCGCCCGAGCCGCCCCATGGGTACGATTTTTTACTCGGCTATAGGCAAACCAGGAAATATGGAAAATGAAAAAGTAACAGGCCTGCTCAATGACCTGATCCGGATCAATCATGACCGCGTGGTAGGATATGAAAAAGCAATTGACGAACTGAAAGACGAAGATGCCGATCTGAAAACGCTTTTTCAGCGCTATATCATCGAAAGCCGCCAGTATGCGCAGGAACTGACTACGGAAGTGACCCGGCTGGGTGGCGACCCCGCTGATGGCACCACCAACTCCGGCAAAGTCTACCGCGTATGGATGGACCTGAAGGCGGCCATTACCGGCAAGGACCGCAAGACCATCCTCAACAACTGTGAGTTCGGCGAAGACGCAGCTCAGAAAGCCTATGACACGGCGCTCAACACCGATACAGACCTGGAGCCTTCGCTTCGGGACCTCATCGTACGCCAGAAAGCGACGCTCAAGGCCGGACACGACGAGGTTAAGCGCCTCCGCGACCTGCAGGAAAGCCGCTGAGGAAGCAGCAGTCCCGACAAGTCGAGGAAGAAAACAGAGATCAGCGATCCCAACATCAGCGATCAACGATGACGGGGTGGGGAAATACCACCTCAGCAATAGGCCCTTCGTGGCCTTTTCTGCTTTAGCGGATGCTGGCAAACTATTTTCTATGTATATGGAAAGCGCCTCATGATCATCAACGAACACAACAGTATGCCGTACATGAAAAGTCTGGCAAACTGTCTCAACCGGGTGATCACCGAGGGATACACTGCCGACTTTAAAGTGACCGATCAGGGCCTGGAAGACGGGGACAGGGCCGACCGCTACTCCCCCGAACAAATCCAGGTTGTCAATTTCTTTCGCTTTGAAGGACAATCCGACCCCGATGACAACGCCATCCTCTATGTGATCGAAACCAATGACGGTACCAAGGGTACGCTCATTGATGCCTATGGTGTATACAACGACACCCGTGTGGCCCAGTTCATCAGGGATGTGGAATCCATTCAAAAGAAAGTTCAAAAGAATTGAGCATGACGGTGACGAGTTGCCATACGCAGGCCTGTTTTGCGGCCTGGATGAATTGCGAAGACCTCCTGGTGAACCTGCATGAGGTTACCCATAATTTTTCGAAGAAACTGACAAAGGTGGTGGACGAATGCGCCCTGATCTGCATGGGCACGTTTCACGCCATGAAAAAAGGCTCGCAGGAAATGCATCGCTTCGCCCTGCTCTGCGTAGGCATTTGCGAAGAGTGCGCCGAAACCTGTGAAACCATTCACGGCGAGCAGTTCCGCGAATGCGCCCGCGTCTGTCGCGAGTGTTCCGAGCTGATGAGTGCGATCGCCTTCACCAACCTCCAATAAGGCCTGGGGAATTCGCACCACAGAGCGAAGGCGGAACCGGCAAGGGGACAGGAAAACAGCCTCCGGCAACGATACCGGAAGCTGGCAATGGTTTTTTAGCTGGTTC
>CBHWDR010000162.1:0-7000 GCA_966112575.1 uncultured Chitinophagales bacterium | reverse complement strand
AGGTCCATGCCCCCATGCCGCGCGATCTGGTCGAGCATGTGGTCGAAGAAGCCAAGTCCGGTATGCACCTCGGCCTTTCCGCTGCCATCGAGGTCCAGGGAAACCGAGATCTTCGTTTCGGAGGTCTTGCGTTCGTGCACCACCTGCCGCCTTTCAAAACGCAGGAATTCATAGATCTCCTTCCAGCTTTGCGTGGCCAGCGCCACTGATTCATCCAGGTCCGAGGCCGCATCGCTCACTTCCGCCGCGCCGAGTTCAGGATTATTTTTCAGCCAGATGGCTTTGCAGCCGAGATTCTTCGCCAGCTGCACATCAGTGATGCGGTCGCCGATCACCAGCGAGTTGGCGATATCATATTCCGGATTGTTGAGGTAGTTCGTAAACATGCCGATGCCAGGCTTCCGCGTAGACAGGTTTTCCTCGGGGAAGCTGCGGTCGATCAGCTCCTCCTGAAATAAGATCTGCTCCCCTGCCAGCGTGCTCATGACCAGGTTGTGCGGCGGCCAGAAATCGCTTTCGGGAAACTTATCCGTGCCGAGGCCATCCTGGTTGCTCACCAGCACCAGCTCATAATCCAGCTCTTCCGCGATCTTGCCCAGGTATTTGAATACACCGGGGTAGAACGCGACCTTGTTGAAGGAGTCGATCTGGTAAGTTGGCGGGTACTCGAGGATCAGCGTGCCGTCGCGGTCGATAAAAAGCACTCGTTTCATGCGGTATAATTTTTCAGTTCGTTCATTAGTTTGTCGTCCTGCTCCGGTGTGCCGACCGTAATGCGGAGGCAGTCTTCACAAAGGATCACGGAGCTGCGGTTGCGCACGATGATGCCCTTGTCTCTTAAGTACTCGTAGACCTTGGTTGCTCCATCCATTTTTACCAGGAGGAAATTGGCATCGGAGGGATAGACCTGCTGCACATAAGGGAGCGCTGCCAGCTCCGCGGCCAAGCTTCCCCTTTCCTGCACCGTTTCCCGGATCATGGCATTCACTTCTTCCAGTCCGTCGAGTGCCTTCATCGCCAGGTCCTGCGTAGCCTGGTTGATGTTGTACGGAGGCTTGATCCTGTTGAGCACATCGATGATCTCCTTCGATGCGAAGTTCATGCCCAGCCGCAGCGCGGCAAGGCCCCAGGCCTTCGAGAAGGTCTGCATGACCACGAGGTTGGGATAATCCTTCAGCTCGGAGATGAAGGAGCGATGACGGCTGAAATTGATATAGGCTTCATCCACCACCACGATACCGTCGAAATTATTCAGCACCACTTCCACATCTTCCCGCTCGAGGCTGTTGCCGGTTGGATTGTTGGGCGAGCACAGGAAGATGAGCTTCGTATTCCCGTCAATGCAGTTCTCAACCGCTTCGAGGTCCAGCTGGTAATTGGGCAGCAGCCGGGCCTCGCGCACCTCCACGTTATTAATGTTCCCGTAAACCTCGTACATGCCATAGGTAGGCGGACAAATAACCAGGTTATCCTTTCCCGGCTCGCAGAAGGCACGGATCAGCAGGTCGATGCATTCATCACTGCCATTGCCAAGGAGGATCTGCTCGGCAGGCGCATTCTTGATCGCACTGATCTTCTTCTTCAGTTCCCACTGCAGCGGATCGGGATAGCGATGATACCATTTCGGGAGGGGCGAGCCGAAGGAATTCTCATTCGCATCCAGGTACACGCTGGCCACGCCGCTGAACTCCGACCGGGCGGAGGAATAAGGCTTCAGGGTTTTGATATTGTTCCGCACGAGGCGGGATAGTTCGAAGTCCAAGAGTTCAAGAGTTTAAAAGTTCAAGAGTTGGGTTCCCTACAGTCAACGGTTAACGGTTAACGGCCAACCGGATCGTCACGGCGCGGGCATGCGCTTCCAGGCCTTCGGCGCGGGCCATCTCCACCACGGTCGGGCCCAGGTTATTCAGGCCTTCCTGCGTGAGCTGCTGGTAGGTGATCTTCTTCACGAAAGAGTCCACGCTCACACCGCTGTAGGCACGGGCGAAGCCATTGGTAGGCAGGGTATGATTGGTGCCCGAAGCATAGTCTCCCACGCTCTCCGGCGACCATTTGCCGATGAACACCGAGCCGGCATTCCGGATCCCTGCCGCCTGTGCTTCGGCATTCGCGCCGCAAAGGATCAGGTGTTCCGCTGCATACTCATTCACGAGGTCGACCGCTTCCGCTTCGGTGCCAACAACGATCGCCCGGCTGTTCGACAGGGACCGCTCCGCCATCTCCCGGCGGGGCAGGGCCTCGAGTTGCAGCGCCAGTTCCTCCTGCGTCCGTGCAACAATACCGGCGTCGGTACTCACCAGCAGCACCTGGCTGTCGACACCATGCTCAGCCTGCGAGAGCAGGTCGGCAGCGATGAATGCGGGGTCGGAACCACTGTCGGCCAGTACGCAGACCTCGCTCGGACCTGCCGGCATGTCGATGGCAACGCCCTGCATCTGCACGAGTTGCTTTGCGGCGGTCACATACTGGTTGCCGGGCCCGAAGATCTTGTAAACCGAAGGCACCGAATCTGTTCCATAGCCCATGGCCGCGATGGCCTGTGCCCCGCCCAGCCGGAAGATGCGCGTAACACCGGTGACCTGTGCGGCAAATAGGATGGCCGGGTGCACGGTGCCGTCCTTGGCAGCGGGCGTACAGAGGATGATCTCGGGGCAGCCGGCCAGCTGGGCCGGTATCGCCAGCATCAATACGGTGGAGAAGAGGGGTGCTGTGCCGCCAGGGACGTAAAGACCTACGCGCTGGATACCCACCGACCGGCGCCAGCAACGGATACCCGGCAGGGTTTCCACGATTTCCTCCGGCTTCAGCTGCCCGCGGTGGAAGGTTTCAATATTCTCTTTCGCCTGCAAGATGGCTGCCTTCAGCGCTTCGGGCAACTGATCCGCAGCCGCAGCGATCATCGCAGGCGGCACTTCAAAGGAGTCGAGCTCCACGCCGTCGAATTTCTTGGTGAACGAAGCCAGGGCTTCATCCCCGTGCTGCTTCACGGCATTCATGATCTGCTGCACCGAATCGAGCACGGCGCGGTTATCGACGTAGGGCCGGCGAAGCAATTCGGGCCATTCGTTGCGGGAGGGGTTATGGATGACTTGCATGGTCAGAGGATCATTTTTTCAATCGGTACAACCAAGATGCCCTGCGCACCTGCTTTCTTTAAGGCTTCGATCTTGTCCCAGAACTCTTCTTCACTGAGCACGGAGTGAACCGAGCTCCAGCCGCTCTCGGCCAGGGGCAGCACCGTAGGGCTCTTCATGCCCGGCAGGAGGCTGATGATAGCGTCAAGCGCGTCGTTCGGTGCATTGAGCAGCACATATTTATTGTTGCCGGCCTTCCGCACGGCGCGGATGCGGAAGAGCAGCTGCTCCAATATCCGCTGCTGACCCGCATCCAGCTCTTTGGTGCGCACCAGCACCGCCTGGCTTTTCAGGATCGTCTGCACTTCCTTCAAGCCGTTCATGAACAGGGTGGAGCCGGAGCTGACCAGGTCGCAGACCGCATCGGCCAGCCCGATCGAAGGAGCCAGCTCCACCGAGCCGCTGATCTCGTGGATCTCGGCAGAGACGCCCTGCTCGGCAAGGAACTTCTGCGTCAGCACCGGATAGCTGGTGGCGATCTTCTTCCCTTGGAGAAACTGAACCGACTCGTAGGCGTCGGCTTTTCGCGTAGCGATGGAAAGCCGGCACTTGCCGAAGCCGAGGGCTTCCACGATCTCCACGCCCTTCGATTTTTCATACAGCACATTCTCACCCACGATTCCCAGGTGGGCCACGCCATCTTTTACATACTGCGGGATATCATCATCGCGAAGGAAGAAAACTTCCATTGGGAAATTCTCCGCCACGGTCTTCAGGTGATTCTTCTCGCTGCGCACCGAGATGCCGCAGTCCTTAAGCAACGCGATGCTGTCTTCATGCAGCCGTCCGGATTTCTGTATCGCCAGTTTTATCATTTGTCGAGTTGTTACGAATTACACGAAGCGCTGATTTTTTGTTCGTTCGGAAAATAAAAAAAGGCCTACCGAGGTAAGCCTTCCATTATCATGAATACACAAGATCACGGCTTACCGGTGGCAGGCGAGGTGATGATGGGTATGTACGTTCAGCGTCATTGCGGGGCAAAGCTAAGGGCAGGAATGCCAATTATCCAAAAGTTTTCGGGGCCTGCCGCTTTTCCTTAACTTCCTCATTAAATCTGACACACATGCTGGCACCCATACGTAAAGCCTTTTTCGGGCTCCTGCTCCTGTATTGCCTACCCGGAATTTCCCAGGACGGCGGCTACAAAACACCGCCCAAAGACATTCTCGATCTCGTTACCGCCAAACCCACTCCTTCCGTCTTTACCGACAGCAAGGGCCGATGGATGGTGCTGGGCGAACGTTCCGACATGCCCACGATCGAAGAGATGGCTCAGCCCGAGCTGCGCATCGCCGGCCTCCGTCTCAACCCACGCAATTTCGGTCCCAGTCGCGCCGCCTCCTTCACCGGCCTCGAACTGAAAGAGATCGCGAGCGGCAAAACCTTTTCCATTTCCGGCCTGCCGTCGAACCTGCGGGCTTCTTCCATTCAATGGAGCCCCGATGAATCGAAGCTCGCCTTTACCCACACCACCAACAACCGCATTGATCTATACGTGGTGGACATCGCCGCCCACACCGCCAGGAAGATCAACAGCCAGCCGCTGAATGCCATTCTCGGCAGTCCCTACACCTGGGTGGGCAGCTCCATCCTCTACAAGGCCGTGCCCGATGAACCGCGCACCCTGTCGCAGCCCGGGGCACCGTCAGGCCCTGTCGTGCAGGAGAATAATGGCAAGGCAGCGGCCTCGCGTACCTACCAGGACCTGATCAGGAGCCAGTGGGATGAAGAGGCCTTCGACTACCTCTCGAGCGCGCAGCTGGTGCTTCATAACGGCAGTTCTGAAAAGAACCTCGGCGGCAAGGCGCGCTACTGGGGGCTGAGCGTTTCGCCCAATGACCAATATGTGATGGTCACGACCATCGAGCGTCCCTTCTCCTACCTCGTGCAGGTGAACGGCTTTCCGCAAACCGTGGCGGTGATGGATCTCAACGGAACCATCGTGCGCACGCTTGCGAAGAACCCTTCCAGTGAGGGGCAACCCATCGGCTTCGACGATGCGGAAACTTATGCGCGCGATTTCGAATGGCGATCGGATGAGCCCGCGACCATCGTGTACGTGCAGGCGCTCGACAAAGGCCTGGGCCGCAGCAAATCGGAATACCGCGATGCCGTACTTCAGGTGAACACAACGGGCAACGAAGCCCCCAAAGAGCTCTTCCGCACCCGCAAGCGCTTCCGTGGCATCCTCTGGGGCGACAAAGACATGGCCATTTTCACCGAAGCTTTCTTCTCCGACCGCAAAGTGCGGATGAACCGCTTCAACCCGACCACAGGTGCGGTGGATAGCCTTTATGAGCGCTCTTCCAATGATGCCTACAGTGATATCGGCTCGCCCGTGCTCACAAAGAATGCCTTTGGTGAAGACGTGCTCCTCGTGCGCAAAGACGGCAGCCTGCTCCTCGCCTCTTCCGGCGCGGGCCCGAAGGGTGATATGCCCCTGCTGCAGACCTGGAACCTGAAGAACGGGCAGAAGAAAGTCCTTTGGCAATCGGCCGATGGCACATTCGAGACGCCCGTGACCGTGATCGACGGCGAAAAAATGGTTTTCATCACCCGCCGCGAATCGCCCACGCAAACGCCGAATTATTACCTCCACCAGGGCAAGAAGGAAACGGCCCTCACCAGCTTTACCGATCCGTACAAAGCCCTGGAAGGCGTGATCAAGCAGAAGATCTCTTACAAGCGCGCCGATGGCATCGACCTCACCGGCGACCTTTACCTGCCCAAGGGCTACGACGCAAAGAAAGACGGCCCGCTGCCCGTGCTCATGTGGGCCTATCCCCGCGAATACAAATCGGCTGCCGATGCCGCGCAGGTGCGGGGCTCGAAGTATACCTATACCCGCATTAATTATGGCTCGCCGATCTTCTGGGTCACCCAGGGATATGCAGTGCTCGACAATGCGGAGATGCCCATCGTGGGCGAAGGCGGCAAAGAGCCCAATGATGTGTTCATCCCCCAGCTTTACCTCAATGCCCATGCGGCCATCCAGGCCCTGGCGAAAATGGGGGTAGGCGACTCAAACCGCGTGGCGGTGGGCGGCCATAGCTATGGCGCCTTCATGACGGCCAACCTCCTGGCGCATACCAACCTGTTTAAAGCGGGTATCGCCCGTTCGGGCGCCTACAACCGCACGCTCACGCCCTTCGGCTTCCAGAGCGAGGAGCGCACCTACTGGCAGGCGCCCGAGGTCTACAACAGCATGAGCCCCTTCACTTATGCCGACAAGATCAAGACCCCGCTGCTGCTGGTGCATGGCGAGATGGACAACAACCCCGGCACCTTCCCCATCCAGAGCGAGCGCCTGTACAATGCGATCAAGGGACATGGCGGAACGGTCCGCTACCTGGTGCTGCCCTACGAGTCGCATGGCTATTCGGCGAAGGAGAACATCCTGCACCTCTTGTATGAGCAGAATGCCTGGCTGGAAAAATGGGTGAAGAACGCCGGACAGAACAAGCCCGGCAGTGGGAATGGGAAGGTGTTCTGAGGGCTGACAAACTTTCGTTAACCCGCAACCAAGTACCCGGCCCTGGCGTCTGATTTGATGAATTCCGAATTATGAGAAAGCTCGCCCTGGTTTTGGTTCTGGTTGTGGTCGGTTCGGTGGCATCGGCCCAGAAGGTCGATTCGATCTATTTCCACCTCTATACCGACAGCCTGAAGAAGGGGTTTTATAATTACATCAACGTCGACGGCCGGATGTCGGACGGCAGCTGGCGGCCCCTGGATACGACCGTGATCCGGCTGGTGGCCAATACCGGCTACTTCCAGGGCAACGACCTCTTTATCGATTCCTCGTACGTGGATGCCTATGTGAAGGTCAAAGCCATCCTTCGCTCCGACCCGAGGATCTGGAA
>CBHWDR010000161.1:0-7039 GCA_966112575.1 uncultured Chitinophagales bacterium | reverse complement strand
CTCCGCCGAAGCCTTGGCGCAGGCAGACTCACCCCAGCTGATGCTGAAAACAATAGCCATTGCCAATGCTGGTCATGTGCCGGCAACGGTTGCCAGCCCGGGTCATGCCTTTGCATTGCACGGTCTGTTTTTGCTGGCCCTGAGGTGTCTTGGGGATCGCACGTTGCGGAGGAGGCGCGGGATCACAGACCAGGCAAGGGCCCAGTCCACTTCGCAGCGCTTCTTCAAGCGTTATTTTCTCGGATACATTTTTCACCGTACGGCAGGTGGCCGTATGGTACTTCTTGCCCGAAGGCGTACGATAGACGTCCTGCGCCCGAAGGCTGGTGATGGAGAAAAAGAATATAAAAAAGAGGAGAATTCTTCGCATGGGTGACGAAAGATAGTCAACCCGCGGGAAGGGTGCAATGACCCACCCTGTTCAGCGTCCGATCAGTTCTTCCAGAAGCCGGAGCGGCTGTTCTGCTCTTCACGCTGCCATACGGCTACTGACGACTGGCCGGGCTTTACCGAGCGCACCAGTTCAGGGCTCTTCTGAATGATCTTCCTTCTTCTTTTCTCCGTATTGTTTTCTTTACGCATTTCCATTGCTTCACGTTTGCCTAGTATAAAAATGAAAACCGTGCCAAAGTGGAGGTTGGGGAGTGGGGAGTGGGGTATTAGGTATTGGGAATTGAGGGATTGAGGTATTGGGGTATTGAGGTATTGAGGTATTGGGAATTGGGGAGTGAGGAGATGGGTGGAGGGGCCATAAAAAAAACCCGCTGCGTGGGCAGGCGGGTTTAACAATTAGTTGGAAAGCGATCAACGGATATCCATAACCGTTTTGGCGCTTTCGTTGCCCGTGCGATCGACGGCAGTAAGGGCAATGGCCTTGAGCGATTGGGGTTGCGCATTGGGTTGGGGGTTGACCAGCTGCTGGATCTTCTTCAGGCTGAAGGAACGCGCATTGCGGTCGAGGATGATGTAGTCCCAGCGGTTGCCGTACTGGTAGTAAACCACCCAACGGAAGACATCTTTTTCATTGGTGTGGGTCCAGTTGATCCGCACTTCCTCATTGGCGGGCGTAAGGGTGGCAACGGGTGCAGCCGGAGCTTCGTTGTCGAGCCAGGGCGAAGCGGGTACGAGCGCATCGCGCTGGTAGGGACCAGCGAGCAGGTTCTTTTGCAGAACGGTATTCTGCATCACGGGCGAAATGCTCCAGTGAATTGCACCCTTGCTTTGAGGCAGCATGCCGCGGGTAACCATGATCTCGGCGATCGTTTCATTCACGCTGGCGCGGCTCGTGTCGCGGCCTACGCTCATGCCCGGCCAGAGATGGCGTTGCAGCGCATTCTGCTCCTGCCACCAGCCCAGCAACACAGGGAAGCTCTGTTGCATGCGGCCGATGGGCCAGTAAAGCTGGGGCGCGAAATAATCGATCCATCCCTTATTCAGCCAGAGGCGCGCATCGGCATAGAGTTGCTCATACTGGTCGAATCCTTCCACGGCCTGCGGGTAGCCCGGCCTCCAGATACCAAAGGGGCTGAGGCCGAACTTCACCCAGGGCTTCGCACCCTTGATCGACTTGTAGAGGTCTTCGATAAAGATGTTCACACTCTCCCGGCGCCAGTCGCCGCGCGACAACTTCCCGCCCGAGGCCTGGTAAGCGGCCCAGGAAGCATTATCGGGAAAATCATCGCCTTTGTTGTAGGAAGGATAGGGATAGAAATAATCATCGAAGTGCACACCATCGATGTCGTAGCGCTGCACGATGTCCATCACTACGGCTTTCGAATGATCGCGGGTCTCCTGCTTGGCAGGATCGAACCACCAATAGCCTTCCTTGAGATAGACCACGTCATTGGCCTTGCGCTTCACCAGTGACGAATCGGTTACCGGTCCGCCCGAGGGATGATGCGCGCGATAGGGATTGAGCCATACATGCAGCTCGATGCCGCGGTTGTGTGCTTCTTCGGTCCAGAACTGCAGCGGGTCGTAGTAGGGCGAAGGCGCTTTACCCTGCTGGCCTGTGAGGTAATACGACCAGGGTTCGAGCGCACTCTGGTAGAGGGCATCGGCCTGCGGACGTACCTGGAAGATCACGGCATTGAACCGATGCGCTTTCAGGAAATCGAGCAGGCGCAGGGCTTCAACTTTCTGACTGTCCACCGGTAAGCCGGGTTTGGAAGGCCAGTTGATATTGGCCACCGTGGCCACCCAGGCCGCACGGAATTCCGATTCGGCTTTCGAATTGAAGGGCAAAGGCTGGGGAAGTGCATCGGCCGAAGCAACCGGCTTCGTGGTCTTGCAGCCCATCAAAACAAGGGCAGCGGAAAGAACAAAAACAAGCTTTCGCATATGGGGAATTATAGGGCTAAATGTAAGCTCTTTGATCGCTCGAAAATGCTTGTCTGCCTTCGGCAGACGGTTGTGAGGCCTGGAAGCAGGGAAGTAGATGGTTTGAACGGTATTGAGGATGCCATGATCGTTCACGGTCCCGGCCAAAAAAAGCTTCCAGTCTTAAATTCCTTTCTCGTGCGAGCCTGCGAGCACTAGCGCTCGCGCCGGTAAAGCACCTGGATCCCCCAGGCGCAGAGCACACAAAGCAGGGCCACGCCGATCCAGAGGGTAATAAATCCCCAGCGCTCGATCACCAGGCCGCCACCGCCGGGACCCACGATCTGGGCGATGGCCCAGGTGACGGCATAGGCCGAGGAATAGCGGCCGCGGTTGTGTTCGTTGGCCCGGCTGATCACCAGAGTGTTGATGAAGGGCAGGGCCATCATCTCGCCGAAGGTGATGAGCACCACTGAGATGGTGGCCGTAACCAGTGGCATCCCGAGGGGCAGCACCAGGAAGACGAATCCTGCTGCCGTGAGGAGCACGCCGCGGAGGATGTAATAGAGCCCGTGCCGGCGCCCTTCCCAGTAGCGGACGAGCATCATCTCCATCAGCGCGATGATAATTCCGTTGAGGCCGAGCAGGATACCGATCACCGATTCGTTGATATGCAGGTTCTGCTTCCAGTATACCGGCACCAGGCGGAAGAGCAGGATGAAGGAAGCGCAATACACGAGGAGGATGGCCAGGAAGCGCAGCAGGCCCGCGTCTTTCCAGGGAGAGCCGGCTGCCGTGCGGTCGGCAGCTTTCGGGGTTCCGGCCTTTGCCTTCGGAGCCGGCAGCAACACGGTGATGAGGATGCTGATCAGCACATAGGCGATGCCTTCCACCCAGAAGAGCAGGTGATAGTCGATATCAGCCAGCACGCCGGCCATCATGATGCCGAAGCCCCAGCCGATGTTCATAGCGAGGCGGTTGAGCGAATAGGAGCGCGTCAGCTCGCCTTCGGCAGCATAGGCGGCAACGGCGGTGAAGTTGGCCGGGCGAAAAGCTTCCGCTACGAAAGCAAGAATAACGGTAAGGATGCAGATCGAAGGAAAACTGCTGACCTGTCCGTAAAGCATAAAGAGCAGTCCGCCTACGAGGGACGTAAAGATCTGGACCGCGCGGAATCCGATGCGGTCGATGAAGTAGCCGGCCGCGATGGAGCCCAGCAGGGAACCGACGCCGAAGAGGGTGACCACCATGCCGGCTTCGGCGATGCTGCGCCCGAGGCGTTGCGTGAGGTACATGCCCAGGAAGGGCGCCACCATGGTCGCAGCGCGGTTGATGAGGATCACTCCGCCAAGCAGCCAGCTCTCGCGGCTTAAGCCGGAGAAGGCTCGTTTATAGGAATGGGCAAAGCGAAGCAGCATGGTGGTTGAGCGATGAATGAACGGTGAACGATGAAAGCTAACGGCCGTGAAGTTCGCGAACCGGCGCGACATAACAGCCTTTCCGCTAGCTCCCCTCCTTCTCCTCCGCCTCATCGGCGATCTTCTTCTCCTCGATCGCCTCCTCGATCTCTTTTTTCTTCTGCATGCGCCGGAAGATGCGCTCCCAGCGTTTCTGCCACACCAGGCCTACGTGTTCCGAAGGCACCTCATCGCCCAGCAGGCTGCCCCAGGGCTTCATGCCCTCCAGCCGGTCGAAGATGATCTTGAGCACCCCGATGAAGGGGATCGACAGGAACATGCCCGGGATGCCCCAGAGCGCACCACCCATCAGCACGGCCACGATCGAGACCAGCGCATTGATCTGCACCTTGCTCGACACGATCCGCGGAACGAGGATATTGTTGTCGATGAACTGGATCACGAGGTAGGCGCCGATCACCAGGAGCTGGCCGGTGAAGCCATCGCTCACGATCGTTACCATCAGCACCGGAAGGGTAATAGCGATGAGGCCGCCGATGTAGGGAAGCAGGTTCAGGATGCCGCCGATCACGCCGATCACCACCGCAGAAGGCACACCGATGAGGAGCAGGGCCACGCTGTTCATCAGGCATACGATCAGGGTCTCCAGCATCAGCCCCTGCATGAAGCTCTGCACGGCCGATTTGGTTTGGCTGAGAATCTCCGCTACCCGAAGCGAATGTTTCTCCGAAAAAACCTGGAAGAGGAAATCCAGGATGAGAGGCTTATAATACAGCAGCAGAAAGATATAGATCGGCACCAGCAGGATCACGCTCAGTGCTACGAGAATGGTGCCCAGGGTGTTGGTAAGCATATCGCCCCCGTTGTTGATTCCCGAGGTGAGGGTCTTCACCTGCCGGTCGAGGCTGAGGCCGAATTGCGAGCGCGTCCAGTCGTTGAGCTGGTAGAGCAGCATGGTCAGCTTCTTCTTCAGCAGCGGTATGCTCTCCAGGAAGGTGCTCACCTGGGTGGACAGGAAATAGAC
Organism: uncultured Chitinophagales bacterium; assembly: GCA_966112575.1. Lineage (GTDB taxonomy): Bacteria > Bacteroidota > Bacteroidia > Chitinophagales > Chitinophagaceae > Flavisolibacter. The sequence continues at coordinate 2,278 of CBHWDR010000161.1, read as the reverse complement.
GAGGCCTCCCACCACGAGGATGGCCAGCAGGATCGTCAGCAGGATGGCCGGGATCTTGGGCATCACCCGCTCCAGCCGCACATACAGGGGATTGAGCAGGATGGCAATGAGCGTGGCAAAGGCAAAGGGCACGAGGATATCCTTCAGCACATACAGGATGAATACGGCCAGTACCAATCCCAGCAGAACGGCCGGGGCCTTGATATAGAATGGATACTCGGTTTCCTCGGTTTTAGGCGAAAGGGGGGTCATGGCCGGGTTAGACCTGCAAAACGGGGACCAAGGGTGGGGAATTCGAGAATGAGCTAATGAGCTAATTCGAGAATGTGGCCGTCTAAATGCAATCAGTTATCTGATTCTCAATACAAAAGAAGCACCGCCGGGGACGGTTCTTCTTTTTACTAAGGAGATGAATGGCCGGAAAACGAGGATCCATTTTCGAATTAGCTCATTTTCGAATTAGCTAATTCTCTAGTTTTTTAAAATGGTAAACTCCACCCGGCGGTTGAGCTGTCGTCCTTCGTCGGTATCGTTGGTGGCTACCGGCTTGGTTTCGCCATAACCTTGCGAACGGATGCGCGAAGGAGCGATGCCTTTGGAGAGGATGTACTCCATCACCGAGCGGGCGCGGTTGTCGCTGAGACGGATGTTGTAATCATCCGAGCCACGGCTATCGGTATGCGCACTCATCTCGATCTCGATCGACGGATGCTCATTCAGCAGCTTCACCACCCGGTCGAGCTCCACGAAGGATTCCGGACGCAGGTCCCACTTGTCGAAGTCGAAGAATACATTATTCAGCCGGATCACCTGCCCCACTTCGATGGGCATGAGGTAGAGGTCCTTGTGGATCTCGCGGTAGCCGGCCTTTACGAAGGAATCAAGGTTAAGATTCTCCGATTGCGCGAAGAACTTGTCAGCGGTGGCCTGAATGCTGTAGTTCTTATCGTAGGGCAGCACGATCTTGAACGCACCATCGCCGGGACTCGACAGGCCGCTGCCGGCCGTCTCGCCATCGGGCAGGGTCTGGTAGACCAGCGAAGCGCTGAGCGGCTCCTTCGTCTTCGCATTGAACACATTGCCCGTTACGAGCACCACCGGTGCGGGACGCTCCTTCTCGAGCAGCTTGATCCGCACGATGTCGCTTTCGCCCAGCGAGTTCAGGGCTGTGGACATATAGGCATACTCGCCGCCGGCATCGAGGGTGAAAAAAGCATCCCAGTCGGGCGTGTTGATCGGTGCGCCGAGGTTCACCGGATCCGACCATTTCTGCCAGGTCTTGTCGAGGCGCTTCGTCATCCAGATATCGTTATCGCCCAGTCCACCGGGCCGGTCGGAAGAGAAGTAAAGCGTTTCGCCATCGGCGGCGAGGTAGGGCGTCATCTCATCGTGCTCCTTGAGGTTGATCTTCTTGCCCAGGGTTTTCGGCTCCGACCAGGTACTGTCTTTTTGCAGGAAACTCACATAGAGATCGTTGAGGTCCGAACCTTTCACCTCGCTCATGTAGAGCAGGAGCGCCTGTCCGTCGGACGACATGCTGGCCCCATATTTCTTACCCCGGTCATATTTCTCCCAGTTGCGGATGCGCAGCAGGTCGGGCTTGCTCCAGCGCCCATTGGCCATGCGCCGGCTCATGCTCACGCCATTGCCGAAATAATCGCCATCCACGAAGGCATTGCGGATGAGGATCCGGTTCTTATCGGGCGAGATCCAGAACACGGCGTTGTAGAAATAGGTATTGAGCGGGTAGCCGATATGCCGGGCCGGACCCCAATTGCCGAAGGAATCGCGTTCGGCGAACCAGATATCCTGCGAGTTGCGCACCGAATTATACTTCGTGTTCATCGGGTCGTTCTCGCAGATGAAGAAGAGGAGGTTGCCATCGGCCGAGATGGTGGGCCGGAGCTCTGCGAGTTCGGTATTCACATTCGGACCGAGGTTCTCGATCTTGATCACCGTGCCTTCGCGGATGATGTTCTCCTTTTGCGCGATGAGCTTCACCGCCGAATCGGGTGAAGGCTGGGCAAGGGCCCGCAACGCAGGCAGCAGCAGGAGGAAGAACAGGGCCTTCTTCATGGGGTCTTGGATTTGGCGTAAGGATACGGAAAAGGGATTGGTTATGCAATCGTAGATGTCCGAGGGGGGGGAGGTATTGGGGTATTGGGAAAGAAAAGAAAAAGCTACAGCCTCCATTCGGAGGCTGTAGCAAGGACATAGTAATAACATGTTTTTGTGGCTTTGTGCCTTTGTGTCTTTGTGTTTCAAAATACCTACGAAG
>CBHWDR010000160.1:0-7049 GCA_966112575.1 uncultured Chitinophagales bacterium | reverse complement strand
CCCGCAGGTAGCGCTTCCAGCCCCGCTGCAGCAATTGCTCGAGGTAGACCGCGCCAAAGGCAAAGAACAGGGGATAAAGCCCGATGGCATAATAGCCTTTCGCCCTGAGGTAGACGAAAAGCGCGAAGCTGATCGCGAAAGCGAGGAGGAGGAACCGGTAAGGCCGGAATGGGCGGTAGAGAAAGAGGCCGACAAAGCCTGCCGCGATAACCAGGATCGAGTTGAGGAAAAACAGGAGCTGTTCTTTGACGAAATCGCCGCGCTGCACGTGCACGAGCTGCGTATCGGCTAATTCCCGCAGTTGCCTGGCCGTAGGAAAATCATGGCGCACCTGCCAGAGGATATTGGGCAGCACGATAAGCATAGCAAGACCCGCCGCCACAAGCACCGGCTTCTGCCCGAGCTTCGCCCGGTGCCCGCTGAGCAGCAAGGCAGGCAAGAGGCCAGCGAGACAGAAAACGAGGTTGTACTTGGCCAGGATCCCGAAGCCAACGGTGATACCGGCTATGTAGATCCATTTGGGTCGTGCGGTGCGGATATAAAGGATCACCGAGAAATACAGCAGGGTCCAGAAAAATATATCGAAGCTGTTGGGTTGAAAGAGCAGGTTGATGCGGAGCACGATGGAACAGAGCAGGGCGAGGCCGGCGAGCACGCGGGCATAAAAGCCGCCGCCGAGTTGCTCCACCAGCTTCCAGACCAGCACGATGGTGAAGGCGCCGAAGAGGGCCGGAAAGAACTTGACCCAGAAAACCCCGTTGCCCAGCCAGGCGATCATCGATGCCAGCCAGCCCGTGAAAGGCGGCACGGAGATATAGCCCCAGGAAGGATGACGGCTCATGTCGAGGTGCAGGAACTCGTCGCGGTGCAGCTCATAGGCCGGGTTGATGACGAGGTAGGCCAGGATCATCTTCACGATGACCAGGAGCAGCAGGATGGCATTGGAACGGGTGCGCACGTGGATGGTTTGTTGGTTCGGTTCACCTTCGCTTCAGCACGAAGAGCCCGAGCAGGGCCGCGATCAGCGAGGCCAGCAGAATGCTCATCTTCGAAGCAGCGATGACCCCGGCATCGGTGAATGCGAGGTTGGTGATGAAGATACTCATCGTAAAGCCAATCCCGCCGAGGATGCTTACGCCCAGGATCCGTTTCCAGGTAAGGTCCTCGGAAAGGCTGGCGATGCGGGTGCGTACGGCCAGCCAGGAGAAGCCGAAAATGCCGATGCATTTGCCTACGGCAAGACCCAGCATGATGCCCAGGGAATTACGGGTGGTAAAGGAACCCAGGAGATCGGCCGGGAAAACGATGGCGGTATTCGCCAGGGCAAAGAGTGCAGGGCTTTTTGCAGCCGGAAGGAAATATTCGCCTCATCATTGGGATGAAAGGGTATGGCAAAGGCGAGCAGGACCCCCGCGATGGTGGCGTGAATGCCCGACTTGAGCATGAGGTACCAGAGCACCACGCCGCCGAGGAGGTAGACCCAGAGATAGCAGACCTTCATTCTTCCGAGCACGTAGAGCAGGGCAAAGACCGCCATGGCCGAGCCGAAATAGAGCCAGGAGAAGCCCTTTGAATAAAACAGGGCGATCACGGCGATCGCGCCGAGGTCGTCGATGATGGCCAGGGCGGTGAGGAAGATCTTCAGGCTTACCGGCACCCGGTTGCCCGCTAGCGATAGGATGCCCAGGGCAAAGGCGATATCGGTGGCCATGGGGATGCCGAAGCCGGACTGGGTGGGCGTGCCTCCGTTGAAGGCAAAGTGGATAGCCGCGGGGATCAGCATGCCGCCGGCGGCTGCGAGGATGGGCAAGATCGCTTTACGCATGGTGGCCAGCTCGCCGATGTAGAGCTCGCGTTCGATCTCCAGGCCCACGAGCAGGAAGAAGATCGCCATCAGGCCATCGTTGATCCAGTGCTCCACCGAATAATCGAGCTCGATGCCCGCGAAGGAAAGATCGAGATGCTGATGCCAGAAGTGCTGATAGCTTTCACCGGTGCCGATATTCGTCAGGATGAGCGAGAGCAGGGTGCAGCCGATCAGTATAAAGCCCCCGGCTTTCTCACTTTTGAAAAACTCCCGGAAAAGATCCAGTTTACCCGTTGCCATACTGCGAAGGTACCGGCTAGAAAAGAATGAAGCTGATGAACTGCCGGATTAGAATCTCATTAGAAGACGGGCTGTCACAGTTTTTGCATCGGTAGCGCCAACGGAAACGAATACCCGCTATGAAAGAGATGGCCGAATGGATCACCAAGCACCTCAGCAGTTTTGTGGAAGTTCTTGCGGCTCTCGTGATCGCCGTGGCCCTCGTGCAGTTCCTCGTGCGCTATCTGCGCAACCTCACCCGGAAGCACATCGAGCAGGAGAACCAGAACGTGCGGATCCAGTTCGGCTCTTCGCTTACCGTTGCCCTGGAGCTCCTGCTTGCCGCCGACATCCTGGCTACGGCGATTGCACCCACCTGGGACGATATTGGTAAGCTCGCAGCCATTGCCACACTGCGCACCGCGCTCAACTATTTCCTCGAACGGGAGCTACGTTCCAATGAGCTTAAACGAAAACAGGACGCAGCCGGGGTTAGGGAGCAAGCGTAAGCGTAACGCGCGTGCCGGCGGGGAGCTGCTGGTGATGACGGACCCGCAGGCTGGTTTCCCCTACCCGCACCTGCAGTTCATAGCCGGCGCCGAGGAAGCAGGCCGCTGTGACCACCCCGCCGATCCCCGGGCTGCTGGTCTGTACCCGTAATTGCTCGGGACGGATAATCACCTCCCGGCCATTGGAAGGGATCCAGAAGAGTTCGGCCAGCTCGGGAGTCAATTGATTAAAGCTACCGAGCAGGGCCGCTACGTAGGGATCGGCCGGGTGATAGTAGATGTCTTCCGTCGTGCCGGTCTGCACCACCTGCCCATCGCGCAGCACCACTACCCGGTGCGCCCAGGGAAGGATGTCGAGCGGGTCGTGGGATACGAGCAGGATGGTGAGTCCCAGCCGCGACTCGAGGTCGTCGATGACCGAGCGGAGCAGCTGCTTGTGCAGCTGGTCGAGGTTGGAGAAGGGCTCATCAATCAGCAGGATGCGCGGCGCTTTGATGAGGAGGCGCGCGAGGGCAACGCGTTGCTTCTCTCCACCCGAGAGCGACTGCGTGATCCGTTGGAGCAGGTGATCGATGCGACAGAGGCGATAAAGCTGCTCAGCCTCACCGGGCGGGAGGCGGTCGTCGAAGTCCAGCAGCTCTTCCACCCGGTAATTATTGGGAAGCTCGAAATGCTGGGAGAGATAGACAAGTCCGGGATGCCCGGGCATGAGCTGCTCCAGCGGACCTTTGAGTTTCTCCTCCCCGATCCACACTTCTCCTTCATCAGCTTGGATGAGGCCGGCGATGATCTTCATCAGCGTGGTCTTGCCCGAGCCTGAAACACCCGTGATCACCAGGCGTTCCCCTTCTTCCTGCTCCAGCTCCACGCCCTGCAGGATGGGACCGCGCTCACTGTTCTTGCCTATTCCCTTGACACGGATCAGACTCATGCGGCGAAAGTACACCTTCCCGAAATTCAGAAACGCAGGCCCTTGCTGGCCGCCAGGAAAAGTTGCCGGTGGCCGGCATTGTTGAGGTGAATATGATCGCCGCTGTCGTAGCTGTTGTTGATCGAGCTGTCGGCCGCATCTGCAACCGGCGTATAAAAATCGATCACGCGATTGCCGAACTGCGCGCGAAGGCTGTCGTTAATGGTGATGAGCTTTCTCTTGCCCTCGGCAGTCAGAAAGCAGTTGGTCTCACGGGGCTGGGTAGTTGTAAAATAGGCACGCGCACCGGCGGCAAGGGCACGCGCATCGATGAGGCGGAAGCAATCCATGACCTCGGTCACGGAATAATCACAATACCCGTTCGACGGAAAATTGACCAGCAGCACATTCGGCCGGAAGGAAAGTGCACGGGTGAGGTTGTGCGCCGTATCGGGACGGCGCCGGCCGGGCGGAGGCGTCCAGTCGGTGGGCAGGGCATGGTAAGGGTCGTAACCGCCCACGGCGAGGTTGTGGATGGTGACATTGCGGCCGGAGGCCGCGTAGTAACTGCGCAACCGCGCCACATAACAACTGTCTTTGTCCTTAGGCCCGGTGCAGGCCGAGGTGCTGGAGCCCAGGATGACGAGGGTCGCCGGTTTCTTGCTGCGCGTGGCGGTGCAGGAGAGCAGGGCGACAGAAAAAACGAGGAAGAGGAAACGCATGCGGAAAACTAGGCAATCGCGGCGTTTTAAAGAAAAATAACAAAAGCGATCCGGGCGCGGTATCATTCTTGCATAAGTGAAGTGCCCCTCTCCCGCCGACAAACCGAATTTTATGATACATCTTACCAAGGAACACAAGGATCGCTTCCAGCAGATCCGCCAGCGTATAACGGCCCTGGGCAGCCGGGAATCCGCCTTCACGAATGTTGAATTGCTCTTCTACGAGGTTTTGGATATCTCCCGCAGCTATGGCGATGATCTTGCCCAAAACCGCCTCCTGGCCGAATTGCGCCAGTTGCAGTCGGGCGCCTACCAGGCAACGAAAGAGCATTTCCGCAAAGCCCGCCAGCGCGAGCTGGTGATCCGCAAATTCATCTCCGGTCTGAAGAACGCGATCAACCCAAAAGCATACGCGTAGGGAATCGCTGATCGATGATGGGATGATCGCTGATCTGTTTCAGGTCAACCCGTCTTCTGACCAGCGTAGCATGTTGAATGCACTAGCGCTTATCGCAGTTTCAGCAGATCGGCGATCAGAGATCTTTACATCAGCGATCTCACGCTTCTCCCATCATCAGTCCTTCGATCGTATGCGCCTGAACGATGGGTTCCAGCTCATCCACGAGGCGGCAGGTCAGGTGTTTGCGCACAAACGGCGAAAGCGTTTCGTAGAAGTTTTTTGTCACCTGCAGGTCGTGCCGCTCGGCATTGATGGCGCCCGGCGCATCCACGCCCAGTACCAGTGCCGGTCTCGCCTTGTCCGACCGGTTGGCCGTGCCCCGGTGGATGGTGAGCGCCGATCGGGCCGAGATATCGCCCATCTGCGGCAGCTTGCGCTCCGCCCGCGCTTCGTACCTCGGGTAAAGCTCCTTCGGCGGGAACATCTCATGCTCGAAGCCCTCGGGCAGGTCCCACTGGGTGCCGGGAGCGATCTCGAACGGACCCATGTCTTCCGTCACATCAACAGTGGTCAGGTTGAAAGCCAGGGAATTCAGGCGGCGTCCATAGATCGTGTCGGGCGGTGCCGCGAAATCGCGGTGCCAGGGTTGCGGCATAGCTCCGGGATTGGGCACATCGAAGCCGATCTCCACCACTTTATACTCCGGGCCGAGTACCGCTTCGCAAACAGCGATGACCCAGGGATGGGTCACGAGGTCCACAAAGCCGCGGATATCTTCGGGGTGGATCTCCACGTAGTGCCGTTTAGGCCCCCGACCCACGGCTCCGCCCGGGCGCTTCAGGGCCTCCGCATAAAGCTTCAGGACATCTTCATGCAGGTCCTGCACCCAGGCGCGGGGAAAGGCGCTCTTCTGGCCGATCAGACCATACCCGTAGAGTCCGCCCATGATCGTGGCGATATCGTATGCTTCATTGCTTGGCTGCATGGGAAGTTTTTGTTTATCCCGACAACGATAGTGCCATCTCCGACCGGCATAAAAAAGCAGCGTCCGAAGACGCTGCAAACGTTTATAAGGAAAGTAATGATCTACTCCACTACGACCTTCGTGCTGAACGTTTCCCGGTTCTGTAATCCGAGGACGCGCACGAGGTAGGTGCCGGTGGTGAGGTTGCCGGGTATGCGCAGCTCTTCCACCTGCGCCTTGCCGCCCAGGGTTACCTGGCGTTCGGTAATGAGTTTACCGCCCAGGTCGAGGAACTGCACCTTGTACTGGCCTTTGGGCTGGTTGGTAAAGTTGAGCTTCACCACACCGGCTGTAACCGGGTTGGGATAGACCTGCAGGGAAGCAGATCCGCCTTCCGGAAGAAGGGTCGACCCTGGCTTCGCACGGACATCCGCCACGCCATTGGCCGGCTGCGCCCCTGGTTCCTCGCGCTTCTTCTTTTTCGCGAAAGCGAAACTACCATTGGCAAGGTCGGAGGCGTTGAATACAGTACCATTCGAAACTTTCTCGGCTTCCAGGTTATTCAGGTCAAAGCGATAGTAGCCGGTGGTGGAACCCGAAGAGCTGACGATCACCTTGCTGCCTTCTTCTACCACGGCGCCATTGGTGGAGAAACCGCGGGGCAATCCCTTGATCAGGCCCAGGAAAGTGGCAACGCGATTTTCGAGGCTGATGCGGTAAACCTGGCGGTTCGCCGTGATGAGGTAGAGGTTCTTGTTGGCATCGGCCACCAGGTCTCCGCCGAAGCCGCCCCGGTTATGTACCGAGTAGCTGCCGTTCACGGCATCATCGGCAAGCGCACCCAGGTCGGAGATCTCGGTTTTGCCCGGCTTCTTTTCCAGCGAGAAGCGGACCAGGTGATTGCCGTCATTGGTAAGTGCATAGCCATTGCCATCGGAGGCGATGGCCATGCGGGTGATCTGGCTCTCCACGTCATGGCGGTTCTTCATCGGCCCGAAGGATTCATTCTCGAAGAAATAGATCTTGCCGGTCTTCAGATCGATATAGCGCAGCTGGCTTATGCCCATCGGTGTGTAGTAGAGGCGTTCGTGTTTGGCGTCGTAGGCCAACGCTGCTGAATTGGTGGCGAAAGGCTGGCTTTCATCCACCGCCCGGCGCTCACTGCGCACCAGCACGATCGTCCGGTCGCCGTCACGTACGGTGGTCCGGTTGCCCTCCACAGTGACCACAGCATTGGGGCCGATCTTTGAGTCGATCGCACGGAGTTCACGTATGGCCGTGGTGTTTGCGGGATCCGGGCCGTCGATGTTATCGATACGCACTACAGGCCGGCCGTTTCTTGTTGGCTGCAGGCTTCCCATACGCATTTCGCTTACGGCTGCGCGTTCCTCGGTCAGTGTTTTCTTTGGGATCGCCTTACCAGTGCGCGCATTTAAGACTTCCGTAGTGCTCCCGCTC
>CBHWDR010000159.1:0-7072 GCA_966112575.1 uncultured Chitinophagales bacterium | reverse complement strand
TATCCTGGGCATCTTCTTCCTGATCATCCTGGGCGGAGCAGTGTATAAGAAGATCGATGTATTCGATGCCTTCGTTGAAGGCGCTAAGGGTGGTTTTGAGACCTCGGTGCGCATCATTCCCTATATCGTGGGGATGCTGGCGGCGATCTCCCTCCTGCGCACCAGCGGTACGTTCGACTACCTCATCAACGGGATGAAAATGCTGGCTGGCGCCCTGGGCACCGACACCCGCTTTGTAGACGGCCTTCCCACGGCCCTGATCAAGCCCCTGAGCGGCAGCGGCGCCCGCGGCATGATGCTCGATGCCATGAAGACTTATGGCCCCGACTCCTTCGCCGGGCGGCTCTCCTGCATCCTGCAAGGCTCCTCCGACACAACGTTTTATGTGATCGCCGTTTATTTTGGGTCCATCGCGGTGAAAAATACCCGCTACGCAGTTTCTTCCATGCTGCTGGCCGATCTGGTCGGCATCATCACCTCGATCATCATGGCCTATTTGTTTTTCGGATAGAGCAATCTCAGATCTCTGATCTCTGATTTCTGATCTACTGATCTCTGATCAACGATTACGAATCATTCATCGCACTCATCACTGATCACTCATCATTCATCAAAAAAAAGGCTCCGCAGATCGCGGAGCCTTTTTGCTATTGTTCTTGATGAATCATTACCGGTTGGTATAGAAGGTCACACCCGGGGTGCGGCCTGTAACGCCATTACGTCCGCGCGTATAGAACGTGTACACACGCTGCGTAGTGGGAGAGAAGCCGGTGGTCGCATACACCACCGTAGTTGTTCCGGCGCGGCGTACCGAGTAGCTTTCCGTAGAAGGCGGAATCGGCACATTCACCCAATTGGAGATCTCGCGGTAGCCAATATTCGTGGCCACCATCTGACCTACGCTGTCCGCGAAGAGATCATACCGCTCGTTGGGATTCGCCACGAGGTTGGCAAAGCGAACCTGGTACTGGCCCAGCGGGGGAATGGAATAATTGTCTTCAACGGTATAAACGCCCGGGCTCTGGATCGAATCCACCAGGAAGGACGTATAACGTTTTCCTGCGGCAACATTCAGGGTGTTGCGGAAGACCGTATCGCCTGCGCGGGGATCCGGGCTGGTTGTCGGGCGGCTGATCGTGTAGAAGAAATTATGGCTGCCGGAAGGGATCACTGAATACTGACCCGACGGAGCGGGAAACGTGGCATTGTAGGCCAGCGAATCGCGCAACAGGCGGGAGGTATCCATGATCACCATCACCTTGGGGCCTGCATTGCTGGCCAGGGTTGGGGTCAGCGGAGCATAGGCATGCACCACTTTCAGGAACCCATTCTTGGTGGAATCGACATACTGCCATTTGTTGTTCTCATTAAGCAGATCATAGTTCCGCTCGCAGGAAGAAAACAGAGCCAGTGCCGGTATGCTGAGAAGAAGAAGCTTTTTGATCATTACTGCAATTTTAAAAAATTAGGGTTGAACGAACCAGGGCATCATCGTATGATAATCCGGAGCGAAGGCCCCGATGCGACGGAGTTCATCAGCATTCCAGAGATACTCTGAATTGTAGCGCGGACGGATGCGGTAAGCAGGCTTGCCCGCATTGTCGGTAAAGAAGTTCATCGCGCCGGATGCGGTCATCGGGAACTGCCAGTCGGGATAAACCGAAGTGCTGTACTGATAACGACGCAAATCCACCCAGGTTTCTTCACCTGCATAGGGGTAGAGCGCCAGGTATTTCTGGATCATGATCTGGCTAAGTGTGAGGTTGGCGGCGCTGGCCGGTACAACGGCAGCGAGGTAAGTACTCACGTCGCCCGCTGTGATCGGCTGGTAGCCTGGGCCGAACTGGTTCTGCAACATGTCCATGCTCGCAGTAATACCCGTGCTATAAGCCTGGAGCGCTGTAGCCTTGTCACCCTTTTTGAACGCTGCCTCGGCCTTGGTGAATTGCACCTGGGCATAGGTCAGCACGGGGAACGGCGAGGTGTTCTTGAAGAAGTGACGCGCACCGGTGTCCACACCGCCAGCAGGAGCGCTCGAAGCGGCATACTGGCCCCAGAAGGTCGGCGGACGCTGGTTGGCAGCGAGCACCGCTTCACCGCGACCGATGGGAACACCACGATACGTGCCGTCCTGCGACACTTTGAACAGGAACTTCATCCGGGGATCGACCACACCGGGGAAGGTCTGGTTCGTTCCGTTCATCAGCTTGATCAGGTACTCCGACTGACGATACACACCCATGTTGTTCCGGGTGGGTCCGTAGAAGTTCAGGCCTTCCGTAAACGGGTTGGTACCGGGTATCTGGACGATGGTATTGTCTGCATTCGACGTAAAGGACGAATCGGCATACTTGATCACCAGGTCGGGGTTGTACGTTGTCTTGTTGGCATAGCGATGATGCACGAGGGCCTTGATCGCATAGGTGAACTTGATCCACTTATTGATATCACCCTGGTAGATGAAACGGTCGCCGTTGGTGAACGAGGATGCCGGGAGCGCCTTGGCCTGGTTCAGGTAGAACAGGGCCGAATCGGTCAGGTCCTTTACATATTCGTACACTTCAGGTTGCGTGTCGTACTTGAACGTCAGCTGGTCCGCCTTGAATGCTTCTTTGAGGATCACGTCGCCGTGGTTGTCGGTGAGTACCATCCAGCTCCAGGCAAAGAGGGCATAGCCGGCACCCGGGTAAGCAGGGCGGCCGGTTGCGCGGCCCTGATTCATGGCGTTGATCATGTTCTGACCAAAGCTGTAGTAATGGGTGCGCCACTGGTCGCCACCATTATCGGAGCCATTGTCGTAACCCATCAGGTCCCAGGTAGTACCTGCGGTTACATGCGACCAGTATTGGACATAACGATTGGTAAAACGCGAATCGAACTGGATCCCGCGGGCCATGATGTTCTCCATGGCGGGCCACGCCAGGTCGGGATCTACCACGGTCGGCTTATTCGGGTTGGGAAAAGCCTTGTCGAGGTACTTCTTACAGCCCGTACCACCGCAAAGTGCTGCAGCGAGGCCGAGGGCGAGAAATAATTTTGTATGCTTCATAAAGGATTTTTCTTAGCGGTTTGCGAATTGAACTTTGATACCGAAGTTGATACCACGCGGTGTCGGCAGTGAGCCATAGTCGATACCGAAGGAACCACCACCGGAGGTAGCGGCGCTGTTACCACCGGCTGTCGGATCAACACCACCATAGTTGGTAACGATGAACAGATCGGTGCCGGTAACGAATACATCGGCGTACGAGAATATCTTCATGCGACGCAGCAGGTTCTGGCCAAACATGTAGCGAACGGTCACATCACGGAGACGAGCCCAGTTCACATCATGCTCTACGAAATCAACGGCATAGGAAGTGCTCTGGTAGTAAGCACTGTTCCACATCGGCGTGATCGGAATGGTGTTCACGGTCGGCGTTGCAGTGTTCTGCATACCATCGTTCAGCACACCCGGGATGATGCGCGAAACTTCGCGATCCAGCGTACGGCGGCTAAGGCCCTGCTGAGTCATCCAGAGTTCGTTTGCGTTCAGGATGTCTCCACCTTTCCGGATATCGATCAGGAAGGAGATGTTCAAACGGTCCTTGATGCGGATGTTGTTGACGAAACCTACGGTGAAATCCGGGTTACGGTCACCGATCTTCTGGTAGTTACCATCAGCAACCGGGAGGCCGTTGGCCGGGTTGATGATGTACTGGCCCTGGTTGTTCTTCAGGTAGCCCTGACCGGTCAGCTGTGTGATGGTTCCATCGCGGGTCAGACCGGCACGGAAGTTACCCAGCCAGGTATCCGAGTTGTAGAACTCCGGGATGTTGTTGGGCAGGTAAGTCACCTTGTTGGTGGTCTTCGTGAAGTTGATCGTCGTATTCCAGGTCAGGCCCTTGGTCTTGATCGGCTGGCCGGTCAGCGACATTTCGTAACCGGTATTCTTGGTGTCGGCAATGTTATTGGTGTTCAGTACATAGCCGGTGCCATAGCTGAGGCGCACCAGGCGAACGATCTGGCCGATGTTGCGGGTATCGTAGTAGCTCGCGTCGATACCAAGGCGGTTGTTGAAGAACTTCAGCTCCGTACCTACTTCGAAGGTCTTTTGCTTCTCGGGCTTGATCAGCGGGTTGTTGTTGTAGAAGTCATACAACCAGCCATAGCCGGTAGCCTGTCCGGGAGCATTCGTGTACCAGCTCTGTGAACCATAAGGCTGGATGTCTTTCGCCGTTTGCGCATAAGAAGCGCGCAGCTTGCCAAAGGTCAGCACTTGCGATTTGGAGAAGAGGAGCTCACTGAAGATGAACGACGTGCTCACCGAAGGATAGAAGAACGAGCGGGCCTGCACGGGAAGGGTGGAGGTCCAGTCGTTACGTGCCGTACCGTTCAGGTAAAGGATGTCCTTCCAGTTGAGGCTGAGCTCTCCGAAAACACCCTGAAGGCGCTTGCTGGTAAGCGTGTCTGCACCCGTGTTGCGGCTGTTTACGACCAGGGTCGCATTGGAGATCTTGGCGGTGTTGGAATCTCTCAGGCGCTGGCCACGCTGCGAGAAGTTCTTGCGTGTCCAGTCGTCGTTGGAAGCACCTACACGGAACGTGGCCTTCAGCTTGTCACCCAGGAAATTCTTCCGGAACGAGCTCAGGAACACACCGTTCATGCTGAGGAACTTCTCCGTATACTCTTCCACCTGTCCGCCTACCGTGTAAGCAGAGTTGGATTCGGGGTCAAGGAAGTAGTTGCCATACTGCGAATAGAAATCAGAACCTGCCCGTGCGGTGATATCCCACCAGCTGGTCACATTCCAGGTTGCAGAGATGTTGAACGTACCACGGTTCGTTTTATCGTACGAATGGTTGTTGTAGACGTCAAAATAGGGGTTGTCCAGCTCAGCAGCGGTTCCTGCCAGCAGCTTGCGGCGCTTGCCTGTGGGCAGGAGCCAGTTGCGGGCATCATCGTCCTGCGGCCAGAGCATCAGGTTCTGGAGGAAGCCACCAGCTCCGCGGAAAGCCTTGTCGTTCTTGCTGTACACATAAGACAGCGAAGTGGTGATGTCGAGCTTATCCGAGGGCTTGTTGTTGATAGTGAAACGGGAGCTCACCGAGCTCAGGCCCGTTGTGGCAACCACGCCGCTCTCGTCGCGAACCGTAAGCGAACCACGCATGGCGGTCTTGCCGCTTCCGCCTTCCAGCGTCAGGTTGTGCTTCTGGGCGAAACCATCCTGGAAGAAGCCCTTCATATTATTGTACAGCTTCGTGCCTGCGGGATAGCGGGCGCCGAACAGGGCACGGGTGGTGGTTGTTGGGGCAGTAAAGCCGTTCAGACCGTTATCATATACATTCTGGATCTCGGGGAACCGGAATACATGGGTGTTGCGGAAGAAGTTGTCGTAACCGATCTTAAGCTTGCCGGCGCGGGCACGCTTAGTGGTGATCACGATCGCTCCGGATCCGGCCTGGATACCGTAAAGCGCGGTGGCTTCCGGTCCTTTCAGGATGTTCACCGACTCGATGTCATCCGGGTTGATGTCGGCTGCACGGTTGGTGTAGTCATCGCTCCGGTTGTCGAGGTTCGAAGCCAGGTTGTGCTGGTCGAAGGAGTTGTTGTTGATGGGAAGACCGTCTACGATGATCAGGGGCGAGTTGTTGCCCGTGATGGAGTTGATACCGCGCAGCACGATCTGGGTCGATGCCCCGGGAGCGCCGGAGGTCGAGTTGATCGTAGCACCGGCAACACGTCCCTGGAGGGCATTGATGAAGTTGTCGCGCGTGGTCTGCGCCAGTTCTTCACCTTTTACTTCCTGGGTAGCGTAGCCAAGGCTGCGCTTGTTCTTTTGGATACCCAGTGCGGTCACCACCACGTTCTCCATGCCCTTGGTATCGGTTGCAAGGCGCACATCGATCGAAGAGCCGGACACAGCACGTTCCTGGCGCAGGTAGCCCACGTTGGAAAACACGAGTGTTCCACCCTGGGGAACCTGGATGGCATAGGTGCCGGATGCATCCGTAACAACTGAGCGGTTGGTACCTTTCACGGTTACCGACACGCCTTGCAAGGGCTCACTTTTGTCTCCGGTGATGCGACCCTTGACGAGAATGTCCTGGGCATGAACAGCAGTACCTAGGCATACCGCCATACTCAGAAAGAGCAGGTAGAGAAATCTTCTCATAGCAATCAAAAATTAAAATGTTTGAAAAAAAGCGGCTTTCCGGATAATGGACTTTAATACAGACGTAAAATCAGATCACCTGGATGCCTGCCTCCCGATAAGGTTGCAACAGATAATCTTCAGGTGGCAGTTCGGTGATCAGGGTGTCGATCTTATCGATACCGCAAACCTGGATGGGCTGGCGGGAGTCGATCTTCTCGGCAATCGTAAGGCAAACCAGTCGCTGGGCCGATTCGATCATGGCTTTCTTGATCTGAACCACATCCCAGTCGTTGTCGGAAACGCCGCTATCCATATTCAGGGCATTGATACCCAGAATACAGAGATCGGCCTTGATCTGCCGGATCTTGGATACCGCTTCCAGCCCCACCGTGATCTTGGAGTTCTTGGAGATCTTGTCGCCAATGACGATGATCTCGATGTTGGGATGGTTCATGTATTCGAAGATCGCCGGAATGCTGCCGGAGATGAACGTGGCATGCAGGTCGAGGGGTAGAGCACGGGCGAGTTCGATGATGGTCGTACCGCCGCCGGTAAGCACAAACATACCATCTTTAATCAGCGATGCCGCCTTCTGGGCAATAATCTTTTTCTGCTGATAGGAATAAACTTCCCTCGAGGTGTGATGGCCGTTGTGAAACGAGGGCGACAGCGCTCCTCCGTGTACTTTGATCAGCTTGCCCGCCTCCGCCAGCTCCTGCAGATCACGCCGGATGGTGTCATCCGATACGTTTATATGCTGGCTCAGGTCGGTCGACAGCACCTTGTTGTGCAAGTTCACCTGGTGCAGGATGTAGGCCTGCCGTTCTCTTTTTAGCATTCGTTAGCTGTAATAGCAACCAAAATAAGTTAAAATCCTGCAAAACTCCGCAAAAATCCTTCGAAATCCGCAGAGGGTGTGGATTTCAGGGGGATTAC
>CBHWDR010000158.1:0-7073 GCA_966112575.1 uncultured Chitinophagales bacterium | reverse complement strand
CAGCACGGCACCGGGGAAAATGGTACAACCCTTGCCAACGACCGTGTTGGGCAGCAGGGTCACGTGCGACATGATATGGGTCCCGTCGCCAATGGTCACGTTATCATGGATCACGGCGAAAGGATCGATGGTAACGTTTGCGCCCAGTTTTACATTGGGATGAATGGAGGCCAGCGACGAGATCATACTTTTACTTTGGGTTTCTTTACGATTTGTGCAACAAGGTCAGCTTCGGCTACAATTTTGTCACCGACAAAAATAGTCCCTTTCATTTCACAAATGCCACGTCGCACAGGGTTCATCAGCTCCATCTTGAGAATGAGCGTATCACCGGGAACTACCTTATTCTTGAATTTACAGTTGTCGATCTTGAGGAAATAGGTGTCATAGTCGTGATCCGGATCATCGGGGATGGTGAGGATGCCGCCGGTCTGCGCCAGCGCTTCCACCTGCAATACACCCGGCATCACGCAGTTGCCGGGAAAGTGTCCCTGGAAGAACTGCTCGTTATACGTCACATTCTTTACCGCGATCACATGCTTCTCCGTCAGCTCGATCACTTTATCGATCAGCAGGAAGGGGTAGCGATGCGGCAGCTTCCGTTCGATCGCATGCACGTCGTACACCGGCGGCTTGTTCGGATCATAAAGCGGTGTGTTCACCTTGTTCTTGTACTTCTTCAGGTGTTCCTTGATCTTCTTGGCAAACGCCACGTTGCTCGAATGGCCAGGGCGGTTCGCGATGATATGGCCTTTGAAGGGGATGCCTACCAGGGCCAGGTCGCCCACCACGTCCAGCAGCTTGTGGCGGGCCGGCTCATTGGGGAAACGGAGGTCGAGGTTATTGAGGATACCGCCTTCGTTCACCTTCACATCCTCCTTGGCAAAAACCTTGGAAATGCGTTTTACCTGGTCGTCGGTGACCGGCTTGTCCACCACTACGATGGCATTGTTGATATCGCCGCCGCGGATCAGGTTATGGTCGATGAGGTACTCGAGCTCATGGAAGAAGCAGAAGGTGCGACAGGGCGCGATCTGGTCGTTGAACTCGGAAATATTATTGATGGCCGCGTGCTGGGTGCCCAGCACCGGCGAGTTGAAATCAATGAGGGTGTTGATCCGGAAGCCATCGTAGGGGAGGGCCACCATCTCTACTTTCTTGCCTTCGTCTACGAAGGAGATATTGTGATGGAGCTCGTAATAAACTTTGGCCGCATCCTGCTGGCGGGTGCCTCCCTGGCGGATCACCTCCACAAAGGGACCGGAAGAGCCATCGAGGATGGGTACTTCGCCGCCATTGATCTCTACCAGCACGTTGTCGACCTGGTTGCCCACCAGGGCCGCCATCAGGTGCTCGATCGTGCTTACGCGGGCGCCATTGGCTTCGATGGTGGTGCTGCGGGTGGTGTCCACCACATTATCTACATCGGCCTTTACGGTAGGCTGGCCGGGAAGGTCTATTCGCTTGAAAATGATGCCCGTATTGGGCTCACCGGGCTTGAGGGTGATGGCCACCTCCTGTCCCGTGTGGATTCCCACTCCCTGAAAACTGATGTCGGACGCCACGGTATGCTGGAAATGGGTGCATGGATTGTCAGAATGCATGCGGCGAAAGTAGTAAATATGACGAAAGTCTGATTCGAAGCGCTGTTTCTTTGGACTTCCCGGGTTAATTTTGCAGCCTGATGCGTACGATCATTCGCGATACCATGCTGCAGCCGGAAACGGCTGGGATCAACACAGAACTCCTGTTCGAGTCGAACAGCGAGATCCCGGGTTCGGTCCATTACAACATCCGGCGCTATGCCCGGCCAAAGAGCTGGATCGCTGATGATGTGGGCGTGATCAACTACCAGTACGTGGAGGGCAACAAGGGCGAAAGCCGCCTCGAGCTCCGCTTCTGCACCATTGGCAACATCTATTGCCGCCGCGACCACAGCGAATGCAGCCAGTGCAAAGCCCAGGCCTCATTCAACTGCCTCGAGAAAGTGGAAAGCGTGGACTTTATCTCCTTCGAGTTCCCCTCCAACGTGCTCGACCAGTTCATCGGTTCGCGCATGCAGCAGACCACGGTCTCCGACGACGTGATCGCTTTTCGTCATACCCAGTCCTTTTCCAAGGCTTTTTCGCTTTGCACCCGGGCCCGCAATGTACTGGACGGCCTGCTCAACCACAATTACAGCGGCAACCGCGAAAATATTTTCATCAACGCCCAGACCCAGATGCTCCTCCTCTACAGCCTCGACTGCATGGAGGCAAAGGAGATCGATACGGTCACGCACAAGTTCCTCGCCAACGAAGCCGACCGCGAGAAGATCGTGAACGCCCGGGAGATCCTTCTCCAGCATATCGGCGAGCCGATCACCATCCGCGAGCTCAGCCGTAAGGTGGCGATCAACGAGTGTTACCTGAAGAAGGGCTTCAAGGAGCTCTTCGGTACGACGATCTTCGATTTCTACCAGAGCCAACGGATGGAGCATGCCAAGTTCCTGCTCTATGAAAAAGGACTCTCGGTAACGGAGATCTCGGCCCTGCTCGGCTATTCATCGATCTCCCATTTCTCCACGGCCTTCAAGAAGCACACGGGGCTGAAGCCTTGTGAGCTGCTTCGATAACGCCAAGAATCCGATCTTCGCTCCCCTTATGTTCTCCCTGATCACCGGAACGATCCTTCTTGCCATCGTGCATGCGCTGATTCCCAATCACTGGCTTCCGCTGGTGGCCGTGGCCCGTGCCGAAAGCTGGTCGAAGCGTGAAGTGACGACGATCACCCTCATCTCCGCCATGGCCCATGTCCTGGGTACGGTGGCGCTCGGACTGGTGCTCGGCTTCATCGGCAAGGAGCTGGCCGAGCAATATGGTCACGCGATCAACGTGGCGGCCTCCATTCTCCTGATCGTATTCGGCCTGATCTATTATACCGTGAACCTGCCGCATCACCATCATCATACCAATGAAGACGTGGCCGGCTACAAGCGCAGCCGCCGCAAGTGGATCCTCATCTTTGTTTTGATGATGTTTCTTTCGCCCTGCCTTGAAGTGGAAGGCTTCTTTCTTTCCGCCGGCGCCTGGGGCATGGGACTGGTCTCGATGCTTGCCGTGATCTATGCCCTCATCTCCATTTCGGGCATCCTCCTGCTCGTCACCCTCGGCTATCGCGGCATCAACCTCCTTCCGGCCAACTTCATCGAGCACAACGAAAAACGCATCAGCGGCGTGGTGCTGATTCTTTCCGGCATCGTCTCTTTCTTTACACACTGAAGAGAGGAACGCAGATTATTATGATTATTAAGATTGGCTGATTGAAAACTATTGGCCGATCATATGAATCATGACCATCATCTAAATCAGCGTTCCTCACTCCGTAAATCCGTGTAGATCCGTCTTATCCGTTTGATCCGTGTTCTTTCTCTTAATTCAGGATGGAGCGAAGCGACTCACGGGCGGCGGAAAGCGTAGCGTCAAGGTCTTCCTTCGTCAGGGCAGCACTCATGAACCAGCTTTCGAAGGCCGAAGGGGGCAGGTAAACGCCGCGGTCGAGCATGGCGTGGAAGAACTGGTTGAAGCGGGCGTTGTTCGCCGACGAAGCCGTGGCGAAATCGATCACCGGCTGTTCGGAGAAATGTACCGAGATCATCGAGCCCAGGTGGTTGATCTCATAAGGGATCGAAGCTTCGTCGAGAATATTCTTTAGTCCTTCTTTCAGATAGTTGCCGTTCTCTTCCAGCCGGGTATAGATCGAATGGTTATTTTTTAGATGCGTGAGCAGGGTGTAACCCGCGATCATCGCCAGGGGGTTGCCGCTGAGCGTGCCCGCCTGGTAAACGGCTCCGAGGGGCGCGATCTGCTGCATGATCTCGAGCTTGCCACCGAAGGCGCCCACTGGCATGCCAGCGCCGATCACTTTTCCATAGGTCACCAGGTCGGCATCCACCTTCAGGCGTTCCTGGGCGCCGCCGGGGGCGAGGCGGAAGCCAGTCATTACCTCATCGAAAATGAACACAATGCCTTCTTCGGTGCAGAGCTGACGCAGGCCTTCGAGGAAGCCCGGCTGAGGCAGGATGCAGCCCATATTGCCTGCTACGGGCTCGATGATGATGGCCGCGATCTCGCCTTTATGCGCTGCCACGAGTTGTTGCACCGCTTCGAGGTCGTTATAAGGAGTGGTAAGTGTATCGTTCGACACGCCACCGGTTACACCAGGCACGGTCTGGATATTGAACGTTGCCAGGCCACTGCCCGCCTTCACCAGGAAGGAGTCGGCATGGCCGTGGTAGCAACCTTCAAACTTGATGAATTTATTCCGGCCGGTATAGCCGCGGGCCAGGCGAAGAGCGCTCATGCAGGCCTCGGTGCCCGAGCTCACCATGCGGATGAGATCCACATTGGGTGCCATGCTCTTCACCAGCTCGGCCATCTCCACTTCCAGTTCCGTAGGAGCGCCAAACGAAGTGGAATCCATCGCTTTCTTCTGGATCGCTTCCACCACCGGCTCGAACGCATGCCCGAGGATCATCGGCCCCCAGGAGTTGATGTAATCGATATAGCGATTGCCATCCACATCATGGAGATAAGCGCCTTTGGCGCTCTTCAGGAAGATGGGTGTACCACCTACGCTCTTGAAGGCACGTACGGGAGAGTTCACGCCCCCGGGAATGGAGGACTGGGCGCGGGAAAAGAGTTGCTGGCTATGGGAGATGTTCATAATTCAAAGGTTAGAGTTCAAATGGTCGTGACCGAGATATTTCATTTACGGAGGGAGTATAACTGACCTCCCGACAAATTCAGATTTTTGAATCATTCGATGATTCGTAGTGAATTGGCGACCTTATCTCCTAGCGGTTCTTTTGAGGACCTTAGAGTATCGAAAGAGTTGAATGCAAATAGGACAAGCTTGTTATTTATACTTACAAAGAAAAAATGGGAGTACGTTTTTAATGCAGTGTAAATCACTTTTACATAGCCAACATTTCGACCGTTTATTTTCGTGACTCCATCAGTGATCCATTCCTGATTCGGTGTATTCTTCATTCGACTTACGTGGAAAGTGCGGTATTCAGGAATCTGTTTATCGGTAAGTGCTTGATTTATCTGTACAAGTTTGATACTCGAACTTCCATCCTCTTCCGCCCACATTTCAGTAGGGCTTAGTTGCTGGTTGGGAAAACGTTGCGTAATTTCTTCAGTTGTCAACTGTCGATAGGAGGCTGGCATAAGCAGTTCCACTTTGCCGTCGAACATTTTTCTTAAGACTAAAGAATCATTCGATTGACAAAAGACTGTACCAGTTGCAACGAGTGAGGTAAACATCAGGTAAAAGAAGTGGCGTACCATAATATTTCTTTGTCTGTTAAAGCTGGTGCGTAAATAAATTGAAGCACAGCAGAATCAACTGATTAATTTAATCAAGGACTGAATATCTATGCGGTCGTCTTGACTTTTTCTACTGATTCAAAAGCTTCGCCGCATCTTTTGCAAAATACGTCGCGATCAGGTCGGCCCCTGCACGTTTGATCGAAGTGAGAGTTTCGACCACCGCCTTCTCTTCGTTGAGCCAGCCCATCTTTGCAGCAGCCTTGATCATGGCGTATTCGCCGGAGATGTTATACACGCTCACAGGCACATCCACGGCATTCTTCACATCGCGCACGATGTCGAGGTAGGGCAGCCCGGGCTTCACCATCACGATGTCGGCGCCTTCTTCCACGTCCATCAGGGCTTCCTTCACCGCTTCGGTGCGGTTGGCCGGGTCCATCTGATAGGTCTTTTTGTCGCCGAAGCCGGGTGCGGAATCCAGCGCATCGCGGAAGGGGCCATAGAAGCAGGAGGCGTATTTCGCCGAGTAGGCCATGATGCCGGTACGGGTGTATCCGTTCTGCTCGAATCCTTCGCGGATGGCGCCGATGCGGCCGTCCATCATGTCGGAAGGGGCAACCATATCGGCGCCCGCGGCCGCATGCGAGAGGCTCATTTTCACGAGCGCCTCTACGGTGGGATCGTTCACGATCTCGCCGTTCTCGACGATGCCGTCATGGCCATAGGAAGAGTAGGGGTCAAGGGCGACGTCGGTCATCACATACATATCCGGCACGGCATCCTTGATGGCCTTGATCGAACGCTGCATGAGGCCTTCGGGGTTCCAGGCTTCCTTGCCGGTATTATCTTTCAGCTCATCCTTGCATTTGATGAAGAGCAATACGCTTTTGATCCCCATCGACCAGAGCTCTTTCACTTCCTTCACGGTTCCGTCGATCGACCGGCGGTAATAGTTGGGCATCGAAGCGATCTCGGTCACCACGTTCTCGCCCTCATCGATAAAGAGCGGTGCGATGAAATCATTCGGGGTCAGTATGGTCTCCGCTACCATCGCGCGGATGGCAGGGGAGGAGCGGAGAATTCTATTTCTGCGTTGGAGGTACATCGTCTTTATCAGTTTGCCCCTTGCCAGAAGATTTAGGATTTCTGGATTTGGGGATTTTTGGATTGTTTTTCTCGCGATTCTTTTTTGCCGTTAAATCGGAGGCATTGAAAATGGCTACCAGTTGGTCTGCCTCATTGATCAACTGCCGGATAAACGGGTTATCGATCAGTTCAGCTTCTAATGAAACCTGCAGCCAATACAGTGACTCATCTGCTTCTTCGAGAACCACATCTAGTTTATAGATGAAGTCATCTTTCGACTTGGCTCTGCAGGCCGCGCGGTAATTCGAACCAACACTGCCTGCTGACCGAATCACTTGTTTCGCCGTCTCGAAGCCGGCTGCATTCTTCGGGTAGGCACCACACAATTTGATCACGTCTACATGAAACTTCCGGGTCCGTTGCTGCAATTCAAACTTATCCATGTTTTCTGTTTCGCAGCAAACTAGCCACAATCCAGAAATCGCGAAATCGAAAAATCCCAAAATCAAACCCATTTTTTCGGTTGTAAACATGCTTGTAAAAGCTTATCTTCTTCCGTTCCCTCCTCCGGCTGGTACCCATACTCAAACCGTACCGTCGGCGGGAGGCTCATCAGGATGCTTTCAATGCGTCCGTTGGTCTTCAGCCCGAAGATGGTGCCCCGGTCGTGCA
>CBHWDR010000157.1:0-7082 GCA_966112575.1 uncultured Chitinophagales bacterium | reverse complement strand
TATCGAACGAAGGGCTGACCTTTTATAAACTGAACCGCGCGAAAAGCTACGACGAGTACCTGGATGCGATCCACACCTTCACCACGCCGGGACAGAACTTTGTTTTTGCTTCCCGCACAGGCGACATCGCGCTCTGGCAGCAGGGCCGTTTCCCGGCACGCTGGGAAGGGCAGGGGGTCTATGTGATGCCCGGCTCCGATTCGAGCTATCGCTGGCAGGGGTACATCCCGCAGCCGGAGAACCCGCATGGGCTGAATCCGGCCGAAGGCTTTCTGCAGAGCGCCAACCAGCGGGCAGCCGATTCCACCTATCCTTATTTCATTCCCGGAAACTATATCAATGCCCGGGGCGTCACGATCTATCGGAAGCTCGATGCCATGAGCGGCATCACCACGCAGGACATGATGAAGCTCCAGAACGACACCTACAGTTCCTTTGCCGAAGGCGCACGGGCGCTGCTGGTGAAGTATGTAGCTGATTCGTTACTTGGTGCCGACGAACGCCGCTACCTCGACCTGGTGCGCCGCTGGGACCTGAACGCCAGTGCCGGCTCCACCGGCACCACGGTCTTCCAGGCCTGGTTCGACAGCCTGGAGACAACCGTTTGGCGTGATGAATGGAGCCGCCACGCCGTCCGCCTGCCGATGCCCGATGAGCAGACCCTGCTCGAAGCGCTCAACCGTGATTCGGCTTTCCGTTATGTGGATGATGTGAACACTTCCGATACCGAAACGCTGCAGCAACAGGTGACCGCTGCGCTGCGGAAGGCAACACCGGCCCTCAAGGCCGAAGAGGCCGCCGGGAAGCTGGAATGGGCAAAGCATAAGGAACCGATGATCTATCACCTGCTGAAAGAGAACCTGCCGGCATTTGCGCGGCCCATTGCCGTTGGCGGCTGGAGCAACACGATCCAGGCCACCACCAAGAGCCATGGACCAAGCTGGCGGATGATCGTACAGCTCTCTTCGCCAACGGAAGCCTGGGGTGTATATCCGGGCGGCCAAAGCGGTAACCCGGGCTCGCCTTACTACGATAATTTCGTGGATACCTGGGCTGCCGGCAAGTATTACCCGCTCTGGATGATGAAAGCAAGTGAATCCAGCGACAAACGAATCAAAGCCACTATTTCCTTTATTCATTCCTGATCCTCATGCGACTGATCTTATCCATCCTGCTTACCGCTGCCCTGGCCTTCCTTGCCGGACTTGTGCTTCCATGGTGGAGCATCGCGGTCATCGCCTTCGGCGTAGCCCTGCTGATCCCGCAACGGATCTTCTTCGGTTTCCTTGGCGGCTTTCTTGGCATCTTCCTGCTCTGGGCCCTGCTGGCGATCTGGATCGACGTGCGCAACCAGGGTATTCTCTCGCAGCGAATGGCACATGTATTTCCGCTGGGCGGATCTGCCGTGCTGCTGATCCTCGTAACGGCTCTCGTAGGGGCGCTGGTAGGCGGCTTCGCAGCGCTGGCCGGCAGCTCGCTGCGCCCATTGCCCCGGCGCCGCTGATCATCTATTAACGATTTCTGTAACTTTTCCCGGCTACATTCGTCCCACGAACTGTTATGAGAAAAATTGTTGTCGCCCTGCTGCTGATCCTGCAGGCCCATGCTTCTTTTGCGGGCCGCATCTCCGGAACCATCACTGACCAGAAAGGCAATCGCCTTGGCTTTGCTTCCATTACGGTAAAAGGTGGCACGGCCGGTGTGGCCGCCAATAGTGAAGGCCGGTATGCCCTGACCCTTTCCCCGGGAAAATACACGCTTGTTTGCCAGTACGTAGGTTATCGTTCGGAAGAGCGGTCGGTCACGGTAGGCAATGAGGATCTGACGGTGAACTTCGAACTCGGTGAACAGGAGCTGAAAATGCAGGAGGTGGTGATCAAGCGAGGGGAGGACCCGGCCATCCAGATCATGAAGGAAGCGATCAAAAAACGCAATTACTACAATAACCAGGTCGATTCCTTCACGGTTGATGTTTATATCAAGGGCCTGATGCGCTCGCGTTCCATCCCCGACAAATTCATGGGTCAGAAGATCGACAAGAAAGACATGGAGAAGGATGGCCTTGACTCAACCGGAAAGGGCATCCTCTTCCTTTCCGAGTCGCTCACCAAAGTGGCCTATTCGAAGCCCGACAAGATCAAGTATGAAGTGGTATCGTCGAAGCAGAGCGGCGGCGGCTATGGGCTGAGCTTCCCGTTTTTCATCAACTTCTACACCAACCAGGTCCAGGTATCCAATACCAACCCGCGGGGTTTCGTATCCCCCATCGCTGACGGCGCTTTTCATTATTACAAATTCAAATACGAAGGCAACTTCTTCGAGAACGATAAGATGGTGGATCGCATCCGCGTAACGCCGCGGCGGAAGAATGAGCCCCTCTTTGAAGGCTATATCCAGATCGTGGACGGCGAATGGCGCATCCACAGCCTCGAGCTGACGACCAGCAAGACCTATACACTCGAGCTGCTCGATACCCTGCGCATCAAGCAGATCCATGCTCCGGTGGCTGGCGACGCATGGCGCACCCAGAACCAGGTGGTCTACCTCGCCTTCAACATGTTCGGCTTCGATATCACCGGCGATTTCCTCAACATCTATTCGAATTACAACCTCGATCCCGCCTTCGGCAAGAAGTATTTCAACCGGATCTTCATGAAATACGATACGGCGGCAAACAAGCGCGACTCGAGCTATTGGGCGGCGATCCGCCCGGTGCCGCTGGAGCCTGATGAAAAGCAGAATTACTCGTTCCTGGATTCGGTGCGCAAGGCCAACCGGGATTCGTTCTCAAAGCAGAACCTGGACTCCCTGCGGAAAATCCGGAAGCCGGTCAAGCTGAAAGACCTGTTCTGGAGCGGCGGGTTGACGCGGACTTTTTATGGAAAGCATTCCTTCGTGACCTATCATTTGAAACCGCTGATCAAGCAGATCGATTACAACACGGTGGAAGGCTTCTCGTTTACGCTTGATCAATCGCTGTCGATCCGTCCAAGAAAAGGAAAGCTGAATTACACCATCGGCCTGGATACGCGTTATGGCTACAGCAACGCGCAGCTCAACCCTGCGGGCAGCCTCCGGTTATCCCCCAAGCGCAACGATTACCGGAATCGTTTCTTCGAGCTCTCCGGGGGAAGGAAGCTGCAGCAATTCAACCGCGACAACCCGATCGACCGGTTCACCAATGCATTTTACACGCTTTTTTACCGAGAAAATTACCTGAAGCTGTATCGTTCCAGCTTTGGTGAAGCCCGTTACCACACGAAGTTCGAGAGCGGGCTGGACCTGAGTTTCGGCGCCTCGTACGAGGACCGCTTCCCGGTTCGCAATACCAGCACCTTCGATCTCACGAAGCGCAAGCGCGCCTGGCTGCCCAACCATCCTTATGAACTGGAGCAGGTGCCATTTACCCGGCACCAGGCTTTCGTAACGTCGGTCACGGCTTCTTTCCAGCCCGGTCAGCGTTACATTCAGTATCCGTATTCGAAAGTGCCGATCGGTTCCAAGTACCCGACGCTGGAACTCAACTATACCGTGGGCCTGCCGAAGATCGGCGGTTCGGATGCTGACTTCCATAAATGGCGCTTCTCCGTTCGCGACAACATGAATTTCCGCATGGGCGGTGAGTTCCGGTACCGCCTGGGCGTAGGCGGGTTCCTCCGCCGCGAGCGGGTGGACATCCCGGACTTTACGCATTTCAACGGCAACCAGACCTTCTATAATTCGCAATACCTGAATTCCTTCCAGTTGGCGCCCTATTACCGTTACAGCAACACGGAGCGGTTCTATGCGATCGGCCATGCAGAGCATCATTTCAACGGACTGATCACGAACAAGATCCCGCTCTTCAATAAGCTACGCTGGCACCTGGTGGGCGGCAGCAACGCCTTCTATGTGAACCAGGATAACTATTACGTGGAGGCCTTCCTGGGGCTGGAGAATATCTTCAAGATCTTCCGTGTGGATTTCATTGGGGCCTACCAGGCACAGCCCGGTAATGCATTCGGCATCCGTATCGGCACCGGCGGCATCCTCGGCGGTATGGCCACGCGGACGAGGTAAGCGTACTGCCGGCTTCTGGCAATAGCTTCCTGATTTCGCATAACCTTAACGTTGAATCAAAAGTTTGCTAACTTCGCCTGACCTTATTAACCATGAAAAAACTCTAGTCTATGGCTTTTTCTACAACTGCGATCCAACCAACGACCACACCTGTTAGCGAGAAACCTGTTGATACCGGCGCCGGTACGGCCATGCTTGCCGCAATGCTGCTGAGTCTCTACACGGCCCAGAAGAGCAAGAAGGCCTTCCGTAAAATGAAGCGCAAGTTCCTGTGGACGGCGTTCAAGCTGAAACTGAAGTCCATGTTCTCCGGCAAGGCAGCTACGAACGACCGCTTGCTGATCTACATCCTCATCGGTATCGTAGCGCTGGTACTGGTGTTCTACTATCCGATCGCAGCCCTGATCGTAGCCCTGGTAGCCCTGCTGCTGATCCTTCTCGGCAAACTCTAAATCTGACCAAAATCATAATGGAATGCCCCGACCGTACCGTCGGGGTTTCTATCTTTGCGGCCTTACCGAAATTTTGTTCACCCGACGAGTGTCCTGAAAATTTCCTTTATGGCAGTACTACACAACCGCGTCTCCCAACAGGAGCTGAAGAAACGTTTAATGGAGGAATCCGAGTTCCGCAAAACCGTTTCCTTTTACCATTACTTTCCCATCGCCGACCCCCAGGCTTTTCGAGACGGGCTCTATGAAGGGCTGGAGCAGCTGAAGGTGTTCGGCCGCATTTACGTGGCTGCCGAAGGCATCAACGCCCAGGTATCGGTGCCGGAAAGCAAATTCGAAGCCTTCCGCGAGTATCTCTATTCCTACGAGCCGCTTCAGGGCCTCCGGCTGAACGTCGCCGTTGACGATGACGGTAAGTCCTTCTGGGTATTGACCATCAAGGTCCGGGAGAAGATCGTTGCCGACGGCATCGAAGACCCGAGTTTCGACATGGCCAACCGGGGGAAGTACGTCAACGCCGAAGACTTCAACCGATTGACGGAAGACCCGGAGACCATCGTGGTGGATATGCGCAATCATTATGAGTACGAGGTCGGCCATTTCGAAAGGGCCATCGAAGTGCCTTCCGATACGTTCCGGGACCAGCTGCCGATGGCGGTGGACATGCTGAAAGACAAAAAAGACAAGAACATCATCATGTATTGCACCGGCGGCATCCGTTGCGAGAAAGCCAGCGCGTATCTCCTGCATGCCGGCTTCGACAAGGTCTTTCACCTCGAGGGCGGCATAATTCATTATGCCAACCAGGTCAAGGAAAAAGGACTGGAGAACCGCTTCCATGGGAAGAACTTCGTCTTCGACAATCGCCTGGGCGAACGCATCACCGATGAGATCATTGCCAAATGCCACCAGTGCGGGCAGCCGGCGGATACCCATGTCAATTGCGTGAATGAAGGCTGCCACCTCCTGTTTATCCAGTGCGACGCCTGCAAGGAAAAGTATGAAGGTTGCTGCAGCAGTGCCTGCCAGGAGGTGATCCACCTGCCCATCGAACAGCAGCGGGAACTAAGAAAGGGCATCGAAAAGGAACGGAATGTGTTCAACAAATCCCGTTCGCGCCTGCGCCCACGACTCGAAGAGCTCCGCAAAGAAGATCCTTCCGAAACATCATAAATGCACCAGCCCCGAAAGGGGCTTTTCTTTTCTAGCGATCAATCCCACAATCCCCTAATTCCTAATCCCTCAATACCCAATCCCATACCAAATACCCAATACCTCAATTCCCCTATCTTTAGCTCACCTCGTGAAGAAGCTATTCGCCATAACGCTTAGCCTTTCGCTGCTCGTGCTCCTGACGGGGCATGGCTGGATCATGCGCTACTACATGCGGGAAGCCAAAGCACAGATGAAGGCGACGCTTCGTCGCCAGGCCGACCATCCCGACCTCACGGTATTTCGCTTTGATTCTACCGAGCTTTCCCGGCTCGCCTGGGAGGAGGAAAAGGAATTCGTTTACCAGGGGGTGATGTATGATGTGATCAGCCGGACCCCCGATGGCCGCCACACGGTCATCCGCTGCATCGCCGACCATAAGGAAACGGCCCTGGCAGGACAGTGGAAGGACTGGAACCGGAAGCATTCCGGCCATTCCGGTTCTTTCTCCCTGGTGAAGCTTCTATACGGCTGGGAACCTTCCCGCTCGTTTACCGCTCCCATGCTTCCAACCTTGCTGGTTCGGAAGTGCTATCCGGATACGCCGGGCGAATCAACAGTTGACTGGAGCGCCGATCTCCTGCGCCCACCCGGCGCCAGCCAGCAACCGTCTTCTATCTAAAGGCAAAGGTTCTTCCCTTTGCCGGCTTCCTATTTCTTATTCTGATCGCAGCGGCGGGGTGACCTGTCATTGCTGCCTGCTGCTCCAAACCGAAATAACTACATGAAATATCGTTTCGCATTCGCCCTATTCAGCACCACATCTCTCTGCGCATTGGCCCAGGACAAACCGGCCAGGCAGCATACGGCCCCAGATACCACGATCCGCGCTATGGAAGAGGTGGAGATCACGACCACGTCCCAGCAAAACCGTTCGACGCTCTACCAGCCCGCTTCCATTACGAAGCTGAGCAACACAGAGCTAAAACGGGGCACGGGCCTCTTCCTCGACGATGCCATCATTGCCAATGTACCCGGCGTGATCATGAACCGCCGGGCGGTATCCTCGGGCCAGCAGTTCAACATCCGCGGATACGGCAATGGCCTTCGGGGCACCAATGGCATCAATTCGAATTTCGACGGCCAGGGATACAAGGTCTACCTCAACGGCATCCCGGTAACCGATGCAGAAGGCATTACCGTGATGGATGATATCGACTTTGGCTCGATCGGCAACGTGGAAGTGACCAAGGGCCCGGCGGGCAGCCTCTATGGCCTTGCGATCTCGGGCGTCGTCAACCTCAATACGGTCAGGCCGGCAAAAGGAAAGACGTCGATCGGGCAGGAGGTGCTGGCAGGTTCCTATGGCCTCCGTCGTTATACCACTCATTTCGCTACCGCGAACGAACGCTCCTCCTT
>CBHWDR010000156.1:0-7086 GCA_966112575.1 uncultured Chitinophagales bacterium | reverse complement strand
CCTTCTTTGAATCGGACAGCAGTCATTCAGTCAGCCACAGTAAAGCCGAAAAAGAAGTCCAGCCAGCATTTCGAAAAATCAGTTCAATGCAACTAGTGCAGAAGTTGAACGAGTATATTGATGGTGTCGAAAGAATTGACCTCGCCAGGAATTTCATCCGACAGGCCGGACCGTTGCGGCAGCAATTAGATGGAATGCTCGATCAGGCTTTATCCATCGCCGGATCAACAACGGAACAAGATGCATTACTGAGCAAGTTGGCAGCTGACCTGGAAAGCGTAAACTTCCACATACTTACCTTATTCCGATCCTCCGCTCTCCCGGTTGTGGAACACTACTACAGTTTTTCGTTTATTACTTCTCAGAATGCTACCATACTCCAGCCCGGCGAGCAACTGGAAGTCATTACCGGGCTCGGGAAGTTTCACTATGAGCCCTCCCTGCGGATCACAGTTAATGGAAAGAGTACCACCATCAACGAGAAAGGGATGGTATCCTGGTCAACAAAAGTGAGCAATCAGCCAGGCAACTACGAAATCCCTACGCGGATCGAATGGTTCGATCAGGATGGGGTCAGGAAATACTACGAAGACAAGATCCGATACCGGGTACAAAATCAACCCTAAACACATCAGGTTAAGCGACGACTGGAATGTGTCGAAGTGGAACAGACTCTGAAACTTATTCAAATCATTCGTTCCGCCGTTCTGCAAACAAATCAGCGATCCCCACATCAGCGATCAGCGATATTTTGTGTCTCCCTGTCTTCGTGTCTTCGTGTTGAAAAAAATCACATCAGCGATCAACGATCAGCAATGCGTGTCTTCCGGTCTGCCATCATGATCACCGCCAAACACAGATAAAACACGCTGCCCGCCTTGTCCGTTTCCACCATATCGGAGAGGAAATTGATCACGCATTCCATCACCAGGATGGAGCCGGCGGCGAGGGCTGCCTGCTTCCAGAACGGGTCGTTGGTACGGTGGCAGATGCGTTGCACATACCGGAAGGCGGTGCCCAGCAGGAGCACGAAGAGCAACAGCCCCATCACGCCCTGCTCCACAAGGATGAGCAGGAAATAATTATGCACCGTGGAGCCTTCTTCGTTGGCGCTCACCCAGGTCTTGAAGGCCGGCTGGGTATGGCCCTTGTATTCGCGCACGAAGGTGCTCGGGCCATAGCCCGTGTGCCAGCGTTCATCGATCATGCGGAAGCC
This sequence comes from uncultured Chitinophagales bacterium, assembly GCA_966112575.1. Taxonomy (GTDB): domain Bacteria; phylum Bacteroidota; class Bacteroidia; order Chitinophagales; family Chitinophagaceae; genus Flavisolibacter. Next base: position 5,870 of record CBHWDR010000156.1, on the reverse strand, counting down.
CGCCACCCAGCGGTGGATGCGTTCGGCCGTAGATACATCCTTCATCTGGTAGGTGGCGATGAGGTGCTCGCGGAAATCGGTATGGAAAATGGTCGTCTGGGAGTCGTTGCGGAAAACGAGGTAGCGCTCGCCGCTTTTCAGCCAGAGGAGGGCCGCGATGCAGAGCGCGAAGCCGAAGGCAAAGGCCGGCAGCAGCCAGCGGCGCCGGATCAGTCCATAGGCCATCCAGCCGGCGATGAGCGCCAGCCAGGCACCGCGTGCATAGGAGAAATAAAGCGCACCGATCGTGACCACGAGGAGGCATTGCAGGAAGAGGCGCATGGGTTCCCGCTTCGTCAGTCGCAGTGCTGCGATCTGCAGGGGCACCATGAAGACGAGCAGGGCCGAGTAGTTCACATGGTTGCGGAAGAAGGGGATCACCGAATCGTTGATCTTCTCGAAGGTCCAGCCGTTATCCGCATGACGGATGATGGAAACGGCCATCAGCAGCAGCATCGACGCGAGCAGCACGAGCGCGGAGCGCTTCAACACCCGCGGATCGCTCCAGAACAACAGGGGCGCGCCGATGAAGGCCAGCAGGTACCAGGACTTGGCCAGTGCATATTTCACCGATAGCAGCACATGCGTGGATGCCATCGTGGATACCAGCATCCAGGCGAACTGCAGCAGCAGGATGCCCAGCAGCGGATGGAGCGTACGCCAGGAGCGCTCACGCCACCGGTAGGCGAGGCAGATCATTACGGCGAAAGCCGTAAGCAGCATCAGGGGTTCGTCGGGCAGGTCGGTACCCAGCGAAGGCGTGAAATTGTATTCGATCGACCAGGGAATGGACGCCAGCAGGAGATAAAACAGGAGGTGCGGGTACTGCAGCAGGAAATAACCCGTCAGCAAAGCGGGGGGCAGGGCCATCAGCCAGTACTGCTGCATGTAAGCGCCGAGGGCTGCCAAGAGCAGGTAGGCCACGCCGAGAAAGCCGGCAATTCGTTTATAGACCAGGGGCGTCAAGCAGGCGATTTACGGCTGTGCAGGAAAAGCGTCAGCAGAAGGGCGAAGAGGAGTCCGCCCACAAATGCCAGCACCAGGGTCACCAGCAGCTTCGGACCATCGGGCTCGATGGAGGGGCGCGCCGGCTCCACCACGATCAGGGCCTGGGGCGCTGCGGTCATCGAGAGCTCGTATTGCTGGATGAGGCGCTCCTGCTCCCGCAGCTGCTGTTGCCAGACATCATTGGAAGCGCTGATGTATTCTGCGTTAACGGCCTCCTCGGCATAATTTCTCGGACTCGGCTGGCGCGCCGTGCCATTGGAAGTAGTATCGACATCGGAACGCGTGTTCATCCGCGTGATCGTCTCCACACGCTGGGCGCGTTTGGCCTGCAAATCCGCGCGGAGGCGCTGCAGCACAAGTGAATCGCTCTGGGTCAGCAGGCGCTGATGGATGCCCTGCAATTGGGCCATGAGGTCATTGGCCAGCTGCGCTGCCATGGCTGGGTCTTTGTCCACCGCCTTCACTTTCAGCTCGCCATAGGCGCTGCGGCTGATATTGGCATTCTTCTTCAACTTAAGCGCGGCCTTGTACGCTGCGGCTTCTTTGCCGGACAGTTCGTAGTGCGCCACCAGGTTGCGAGCCCCGGCAACCGCGAGGTAGATCGTATCCAGCGAAGCCGTGCCTTCGATCCGGTCCAGCTCATCGGGTGAACCCAGGGAAGAATAAAGCGCTTCGATATTCTGGTTGAAGATCCGGGCTTTATCGGCCATCACCGAATTGGCCGGGATAGCGGTGGCGGTGGACGCATATTTTTTAGGGCTTAGCAGCACGCCGAGGAGGGCCAGCGCCATGGCGGCGGCGGCGAATCCAAACAGGAACATCCATCGGCGGGCAACAACAGCGATCAGGTCGGGCATGGGGTTCGATTAACGCGATGAGGCAAATAAATTTTTGAGGTAACCGGTTTGCGCGGCTAGGAAGGCCGCAACGAGAAGAGCGGCGCTCGCTAAAATAATCCAAACATCCCATCCTGCCCATTTTCCCCCGTAAAACAGCGCCAGCAACAGCAGGGTGCAACTCGCATACAGCAGGAGCGAACGCGGGTTCACCGGTATCCGCAGCACCTGCCGCGCTGCGAGCAGGCAGCCGGCGGCGCAGAGGTACTGGCTCGCCAGGGCCGCGTAACAACTGCCTTCCGCGCCCATGCGCGGGATGAGCACCAGGTTCAGCACGATGTTGACCACCACGCTGAGGAGCAGCACACCGATGAATGCTTTCAGCCGGCCCGTGGCGGTGAGCACCGAGCCGTAGACCTGCACCAGGTAATACGCGGGCAGGGCCAGCAGCGCGAGCAGCAGGATGCGGGGCAGGTAAGGATCGAGCTGGTGGTAGAGCACCCTGGCCAACCAGGGCGCATAGAAGGCCGCGAAGCAGGCCACGGCCAGGGAAGGCAGGAGTAAGGCGTCGCGGGTGCGCACGACGGTGGAAGCAACGAGTTGGGCATTCCCCTGGTTCCGGGCCACGAAGGGCACAAGGAAAGAAGCGATCATATAGCCCGCCATATTGCCCGCATCGAGGAGACGGTAGGCGGCGGCATAGAGCCCGGCTTCTGCGGCACCGTTCGGATGCAGGCGCTCAATGAGAAAGCCGTCGAGCCGGAAATGCAGGCTTTGCAACAGGATGATGGCCGCAAATGGAAGGACCTGCTGCAGCAGGGGCAAGCGGTAGCGCTCATTGCTGCCCCCGAACCACCTGCGCTTTAATAGGAAGATGCAAATCGCTGCGATGGCCATGGCCGTACAGGCGGTCTGGATGAGGAGGAAGCGCTCGAGGCTCAGGGCTCCGCCGAGCAGCAGGCTGCCGCAGAGGAGGATCATCAGGCTCTTGTCGATCACGGAGAAGACCGCGTCGGCAGTGAACTGCTGGTGGGCGGTAACGATATTGCGCAGGAAGACATAAAGCGAAGTAAGGGCCTGGATGGCGACCACATAGGCGAGGAAGGTCCACTGGTGCAGTCCGGTGAGAGTGGCGGTGAGAAAGGTAAAGGCCGCATACAGGAGCAACATGGCCGCCTTCAGCCGCATGTAGGGACGAACGGCATGTTGGGGATCACCGGCCAGCTCGCGGTTCATCAGCGTGGAGAGCCCGGCATCGGCAATGAAGAGCAGCACATAGGAGAGTGCGAGGCAGGCAAAGTACTGCCCATAGGTCTCGTGGCCCACCTCCAGCTGCACCTTCCGGTCGATGAGGAAGATCCACACCGGCTTGATGAGGAGGTTCAGGAAAACGAGCCAGGAAAGCCCTTTGAAATACGAGATGGCGCTCACGGGGTGAAGATAACTTGGGGATTGTTCTTCGTAGGATTTTTGAACCTCGAAGACACGAAGGTGCTAAGGGGCACGAAGGTTTTTGGGTTTTTGAACCACAGAGACAGGGAGAGTCACAGAATATTTTTTACACGAGGTACTTACAGGTTTAAAGACCAAGCCGGGGTTCGAGGTTTGTTTTGCCGCAGCCAAATCCTCTGTGCAACACGCCCACAAGCACTTACTCTTAAACGGCCGAAGACCTAACTCTTAAACTATTGAACTTTTGAACTCTTGAACTTCGCAAACTCGCGAACTCGCGAACTTCGCCAACCCCTACTCCCCCGCCACCGACGGATTTCGCTTCAGGCTTTCCTCTAGGGAGATGAAGGTCTCGGTGCGTTCGATGCCCTTGATCTTCTGGAGCTCGTCGTGAAGGATGTTGCGGAGCTGGCCGATGTCGCGACAGACGATCTCGGCGAAGATGGAGTAGTTGCCGGTGGTGTAGTTCATGCGCACGATCTCGGGGATCTTTTTCAGGTCGCGGGCCACGGTATCGTAGAGGGAGCTTTTTTCGAGGTAGATGCCGATGAAGGCAATGACGTCGTAGCCCAGCTTCTTCAGGTCCACGTCGTAGCGTTGGGTGTTGATGATGCCGGCTTCCGCGAGTTTCTTGATGCGTACGTGTATGGTGCCGGCCGATACAAAGAGCTGCTTGCCCATTTCGGCGTAGGACCTGCCGGAATCGTGCATCAATTGCTGGATGATCTGAAGATCCAGTTTGTCAATATTCAAAGGAGCGGACATAGGGCCTGCAGTTTTTAGTGATTTTTCAATGAACCAGCAATTTAATGAACAATATCTATAGTTTATTGATGATGATTAAATAACGTTCAAGGCTTTCTATCTTTGACTTGTCAAGCTGAAAGGGGCTAAGAGAGGCTAAGAGGAGAAAGAGGACCAAGAGGCGATCAACCTTGATCGGGCTCTTTACTTCAAACATTTCGAATTGCCTACTGCCTTTTGACTAGTTCTTTACACTGTGGGGTGATGAAATTTTCGGCAGACATGCCCTCTTGTCTCGGGGGTGGGGAGCACCGGATAAACACTGCATAGAGCCGATGCGCCGCCAAAAGCGGTGTGTCGACCAGGGTTGACCACTCAGGTTTTGTGCAGCGGCTAACGGCCCCGTGGAGGTTCGATCCCTCCCCCTACAGCTCTTTCATGTGTGTGTATCAGTATCGCCCTGTAATTCAATCGCTTGCATTGAGTTACGGGGCTTTTTTCTGCCCTTTACCGCAGCATGATCCCCGCACGCACCCCAAATGCGTCGATGTACCGGCCTGCTGCCGGCGTAAAACCAAAGCTCGAATAGCCCACCGTCAGAAAACTACGTCCCCGGCCCTTTGCCACCTGCCCACCCAGGTAGACGTGTGACGACATTCGCCTATTGACACTCGCGTGCAGGCCTATGCCCGGACCGCCGGCGTCATAGATATACAAGGCCGGCGTCAGTTCGAAAAAACGGCGCTGCTCCTGGGCACCTGCAAACAACAGGAAGAAGAGGACCAAAAGCAGGATTCTCATAAACGGCATTTCCCCGAAGATGCACGAAATCGATTATATACATGCACGTATTAATACGTTGCCGTACTGCTTTAACTTTTCCGAAATCACCCATAGGTCTATTGGAATTTGTTTGTATATTTCATTCATGAAACACCCGAACAGGAACCTTTACCTGCTTTCCCTACTTACGCTGCTCCTCGCCTGCCGCAAGGAAGAAAAAGCACCGATCTATGTGCAGGAATACCTCGAGGTCAATGGCACCAGCCGGCCCGGCGAAATGCTCGTCAACGTTCCGAACAGGTATTACATATCGCTGCATCACCCCACCGCCTGCGTGTCGAATATCGACCTGCAACTGCGCCGCATCGATGCACGCACCTTCGCGATCGACCCGGTGGCCACCATCCGAAACCCGGAGGGCCCCTTGCCCTGCTCCACCGGCAGGTTCCGGCTGGATACGAGTTTTTACATCACGCCAACCTTTGCCGACTCTGCCGTTATGCGCATCTATCGCGCCGGCGTCCTGAGATCGGCAGATACCATCCGCGTACATTAAGACCCGCCCACGAGCCGCACGCTGACCGATATCGCCGGCCTGCTCCCGTTTCATTCACCAACCATACCTATTTTGGGTGATTCTCCCCGCTTACCCGGCACTGACTTAAGCATTTCGGGCGCATCTTTTTAACTTGCAGTCCCGACCATGCCCGAAACCCCTACCCATCAAACCGAGGAAACTTCCCGTTTTCCCAACCGGACGCCCGCCCGGCCCGGTCTCGTGTCGGTGATCATCCCCTGCTTCAACCAGGAAGCGTATCTCGAAGAAGCCATCCGCTCCGTGCTGGAGCAAACCTATCCCGCCAGCGAAGTGATCGTCGTGGACGACGGCTCCACCGGTGATGTGGCTGCCGTTACTGGCCGGTTCCTGCAGGTGCGGCTCATCCGCCAGTCCAACAGCGGCGCTGCCCAGGCCCGCAACCGCGGCATGACCGAAGCTGCGGGTGAGTT
>CBHWDR010000155.1:0-7115 GCA_966112575.1 uncultured Chitinophagales bacterium | reverse complement strand
GAATATAGAACAAGGAAGGGAGGGAAATATCGAATATCGAATAAGAAATAAGGAATGTTGAGGTGGAGGTCAAAACTCCCTCTCCTTGCACCGCCGGCCGGAGCCTATGGCGCAGGACTGGGAGAGGGGCTGGGGGTGAGGTCGTGCCTTCGTGACTTTGTGTCGAAAAGTCGGTTAGAGCCATCCTTCCATAAAGCCGCCATTCTCGAATTCTCTCATTTTCGAATTAGCTAATTCCCGCCTGGTGCTCGATGATGAAGGGGATGATCTCGTCGAGGGAGACGCCGGCGCGGGTGGTGGCGTCCTGGATATCGTCGCGGCTCACCTGGGCGGCGAAGGAAGCGGTCTTTAGCTTTTTCTGGATGCTCTTCAGGTCCATGCCTTCGTAGCGCTGGGGGCGGATGAGGGCGGCGGCATGGATGAAGCCGGAGAGCTCGTCGAAGACATAAATCATATGGTCCATCCGGCTGACGGGGTCCACGCCGAAGTAGTGGGGGCCATGGGAGGCGATGCAGCGGATGATCGCCGGGTCGATGGCACGGCGCTCGAGCTCTTCGATGATCACCCGGCAATGCGCGTCGGGATACTGCTCCCAATCGGCATCGTGGAGGAGGCCGGCCAGCCACCATTTATGGGCTTCTTCCGCGGGGAGTCCTTCCCGTTCGAGGGCCCAGGCTTTCATGACGCCTGCCACCTGCTTCATATGAAGCTGCAGGCGTTCATTGGGCACCCAATCCTGCAGGAGGGCGAGGGCTTCGGTTTCGGAGAGTATGTTGCCGGTATTTTTCGGGTCGCCGAATTCGGTGCGGCCCAGGTTCAACGGGTGTGCCATGGCGCGAAAATAGGGTCGAAACCCGCTTCCGGCGCTGGTTTTCGTTAATGACTTCAAAATCCGGTCAAAATATTTATTGTAAATCAATCAGTTGCAAAGGTGCTTGTAAAAATTCTAAGCCGTTTTTTTGGCTAAGCGCCCGCTTCCCGCCTATCTTCGCGCCTCATTTTAAAACGCCGGGGGATGGCCCGGACAAATTTCATATCATGAGCAAACTTCATTTTACAACCAAACATGCGAATGCGGCTACCGTGCAACGCAACTGGTACGTTGTAGACGGTACCAATCAAACCGTGGGACGTATGTGCGCTCGTATTGCAGCGATCCTTCGCGGCAAGAACAAGGCATATTTCACTCCCCACGTTGATTGCGGCGACTATATCGTTGTGATCAACGCCGACAAGGTAAAGTTCACCGGCAACAAGCTGGATGAGAAAGAGTACGACCACTACACCGGCTATCCCGGCGGTCGTAAGGTAGAACTGGCCAAGGACCTCCTGAAGCGTCGTCCTGAAGTGGTGATCGAGCGTGGTGTTAAAGGCATGCTGCCGAAGAACCGCCTCGGCCGTCAGATGTACAAGAAACTTTTCGTGTACGCCGGCGACCAGCATCCCCACACGGCCCAGCAACCCAAGGAACTGAAATTCTAAATCCAGCTACCGCTCTCCGCCACCAGCTTCCAGCTGAGGGTCGAAAGCTAAAAGCCGAAAGCTTATAACAAAATGGAAAAGCAAACAAATACAGTAGGTCGCCGGAAGGAAGCCGTTACGCGCGTGTTCATCGCCCGCGGTTCCGGAGCGATCACCGTGAACGATAAAGACTACAAATCCTATTTCCCGCTCGTTTACCTGCAGAACCAGGTAGAGCGCCCGCTGAAGACCGTTGAAGTCGCCGACAAGTTCGACGTTAAGATCAACGCTGCCGGTGGTGGTTTGAAAGGACAGGCGGAAGCCGCTATGCTCGGCATCGCCCGTGCCCTGGTGGAAGTAAACCCCGATCTGCGCCCTGCTCTCAAGGCAGCCGGCCTGCTGAAGCGCGACCCGCGTTCGGTGGAACGTAAGAAGTTCGGTAAGAAAAAAGCCCGTCGTTCTTATCAGTTCTCGAAACGCTAAGACCTGGAGCTGCTGGCTATTGGCTATTTGCCACTGGCCAGCGCCTAAGCGAAGAAAACAATTCGTAATTATCCAGCCAGCGGCCAACCGCCAACGGCAAAAAGCTAAAATAATGGAACAAAATACTTCCCTTCAGCAACAGCTCCTTGAAGCAGGTGTACACTTCGGTCACCTGAAAAAGAAGTGGAACCCCAAGATGCTGCCTTACATCTTCGCTGAGAAGAAAGGCATTCACATCATCGATCTGAACAAGACCACGGAAGCCATGCAGGAAACTGCGGCTGCCCTGAAGCAGATCGCCCGCAGCGGTAAGAAGATCCTCTTCGTTGGCACCAAGAAGCAGGCGAAAGACATCGTTACCGAATGCGCCCAGCGCGTGAACATGCCTTATGTTACCGAGCGTTGGCTGGGTGGCATGCTCACCAACTTCAACACCGTTCGCAAGAGCGTGAAGAAGATGCAGAGCATCGAGAAAATGCTGGCCGACGGTTCATTCGACTCGATCACCAAGAAAGAGCGCCTGACCCTGAGCCGCGACCGCGAGAAGATGGAAAAGGTGCTCGGTGGTATCGCCCAGCTGGGCCGTATCCCCGCCGCCCTGTTCATCGTAGACATCGGCCATGAGCACATTGCCCTCGCCGAGTCGAAGCGCCTGAACATCCAGACGTTTGGCCTGGTGGATACCAACTGCGACCCCAACAAGGTAGACTTCGCAATCCCCGGTAATGATGACGCGACCAAGTCGATCGCCATCATCACCAACTATATCACCGCTGCGATCGCTGAAGGTCTGGCCGAGCGCCAGGCTGCCAAGGAAGACGACGGCGATGAGAATGCCGAAAATCAGGAGAACGAGCGTCGCGCTGCCCGTCTCGAGGCGGAAGCCCAGAGCGAAGGTGGCCGTGGCCGCGGTAGCCGCGGTCCTGGCGCAGGTGGTCCTGGCCGTGGTCCTGGCACCGGTGCCGGAGCCGGTCAACGCCGCCGCACCCCCGGTACGGGTGGTCCCGGCCGCGGACCTGGTGGAGGACGCCGCTAATCGCCTGGCGATTGGCAATTAGCTAATGAGCGAATGAGCTGATTAGCTGATGGTGAACTCAGAACTTCTGTTCTTAACTGCTCATTCATGGCAGTGAATAAATAAAAGCTAATGTGGTTTCGGTAACGGGACCACATTAGCTAATTATCGAATTAGCTAATTCTCGAATTCTCAAATTATTTCTATGTCAACTGTAACCATTACAGCACAGGATATCAATAAGCTTCGCCAGGCTACCGGCGCCGGTATGATGGATTGCCGCAAGGCCCTGACCGAGACCAACGGTGATTTCGAAGCTGCTATCGACTGGCTGCGCAAGCAGGGTCAGAAGGTTGCCGCCAAGCGCAGCGACCGCGAAGCAAAAGAAGGTGTGGTGATCGCACGTACAACGGCCGACAACAAGACCGGCTTTATCGTGACCATCTCCTGCGAAACCGACTTCGTTTCGAAGAACGCCGATTTCGTAGCCTTCGGCCAGTCGATCGCCGACGCCGCCGTTGCCAACAACGTGAAGAGCGTGGAAGAGCTGAATGAAGCTACCGTGAACGGTTCCAAGGTTTCCGACCTGATCAACGACAAGCTCGCTTCGATCGGTGAGAAGATCGGTGTGGCCCGCTTCGAGCGCGTAGAAGCTCCTTATGTAGCTTCTTACATCCACGGTGCTTACCGCATGGGTGTGCTCGTTGCCTTCAACAAGGAAGCTGGTGATGCCGGTAAGGACATCGCCATGCAGATCGCTGCGATGAATCCCGTTGCTGTTGATGAGACCTCCGTACCTGCCGATGTGGTAGAGCGCGAGAAGGGCATCATCATGGACGTGATCAAGCAGGACCCAAAAATGGCCGGCAAACCCCAGGAGATGCTGGAGAAGATCTCTGCCGGTAAGCTGAACGCCTTCTTCAAGGAGAGCACCCTCACGGCCCAGGCCTATGTGAAGGACGGCTCCAAGTCGGTTGGCGACTACCTGAAGAGCGTGGATGCCGACCTCAAAGTGATCGATTTCAAGCGTGTAGCGCTCGGATAAGCCTGCACTCAAATAATAAAAAGCCCCTGTCAGCTGACGGGGGCTTTTTATTTCTATCAGTAATGGCGATAAGATTATAAGGTTTTCCTGACAAGCCTTTCGGTGAGCAGAATAGTCGCAAAGCCAAGGGTGTAAGCCAGGATATCGGTCCATTCGAAGCCGATGCCGATGACCGTGCGGGCCAGCTTGTTGTTCGACAGTCCCAGCCGGTCCACGATGTGGAAATACTGAAGTGTTTCAACCAGATAAGCAAAGAGCAAGACGCCAATCGCGGCTGGCAGAACCCGCAGGTTGACAACGCTTCGAAGCGCACAATAGAGAAAAATCACCACCAGATAATCGCCCACATAAGGGCGCACAAAAGGATCATTCAGGTAAAGCGCGATCAGCACTTCCACGGTAAAAAGCAGCAGGGCAAGGAGGAAGTAGTGCTTTCGGAAGATGAACATGCTTTAAAAATAGGGCGCTTTATTTCTTCACGCCCACAAAGCGGATAACGGAACCCTTTCCGTTGTGGTAGCGGCCCTCCCGGAGCTCGATCTCGGTTTCTGCGAGCTCGATGATCTCGTAGGATGGAAAGTCGGCACGGATCTCATCGATCGAGAACAGCGCCTCGATATCTTTTGGGCCGCCCACTTCCTCATTGCGGGCCAGGTAGTGGAGATGCGTTTTGCTGAAAGCCTCAAAGATGATCCTGCCACCCGGCCGAAGCAGGTGGTCGAGTTCACGGTGAATGGCTGATTTGATCGCGGCGGGAAAGTGGGCGTAGATCAGCGCCAGCGCATCGAACTGTGCCGGTTCATACCCAAGGGTTTCCAGTTCGCCTACCTGGTAATGGATGGAAACGGCGTTGGCTGCTGCGAGTTGCTCCGCTTTCTTCTTTCCTTCGGCGCTGATGTCGAAGGCCTCAACCTGCCATCCGCAGCGCGCGGCAAAAACCGCGTTCCGCCCTTCGCCTTCAGCCGGAAAGAGGATCGTTCCCGGCTCCAGACGGGAGAGTTGCTCCCTGAAATAAGCATTCGGTTCCGTGCCGTAGGCGAATTCGGGTTCGCTGTATCGCTCGTTCCATCGCTGGGTCCATTCGGTTGGCATGTGGATCGGTTTGCGTAAAGTTAGCCTGCTCCTTGCGGCCCGGGATGCGCAATACGGAAAACCTTACTGCTTCGCATCGAGGATAACCGGGGCGCTCTTCCCACCCATCATAATGATCTTGGCGTTCTGCGAGGCTGCGAGGTCTTTCATGGCCTTGATCTGCTCGTACTGCAGTTGTTTGTCCGACAGGCTTTCGTTGATGATCCGCTGGTAGTCGGCGATACCCTGGGCTTCCACGCGCTTGCGTTCGGCTTCCTGCTTTTCTTTTGCGAGGATGAACTGCATTTTCTGTGCTTCCTGTTCTGCCTGGATCTTCTGCTCGATCGTTCCCTTCACCGCCGCGGGCAGGGTGATGTTCCGCACCAGCAGGTTCTCCAGCAGGAGGCCGCGGTTCTTGAAGTCGGCTTCGATGCCTTTGAAGATGCGGTTCTGGAACTCGTCGCGTTTGCTCGAATAGAGGGCGACGGCATCATAATAAACAGCGTTGTCGCGGATGCGGGTCCGCGAGATCGGGCGGATGATCTTGTACTCGTAGTCGCTGCCGGTTTCACGGATCAGCCGGGGCGCGTCGGTAGGGATCACGCGGTAAAGCACCGTAAGGTCGATGGTCACTTCCAGTCCGTCGGCCGTCAGTACTTTGATCGCGTCGTCGCCGGCGCGCGAACCTTCGTCGTGCACACCGCTCATGGTGTAGTTCTGGGTACGCACATCGAGGTGTTCTACGTTCAGCAGGGGATTGATCACATGCAGGCCGCTGTTGAGCACCTCATTCTGCACTTTGCCGAATAGTTTGGTCACGCCCACCTGCCCTGCATCGATCTGCACGAAGCAGGAGGTGAGAAAGCCGATGAGCACGAAGGCCAGCCCGATGACGAAGCCGGTGCGGGAGAAGCGCTGCACATTGGGAAGCGCACGAACGATAAGGGCAACGATCAGGAGGAGGATGCCCAGGACGATCAGGATCATGGTGGTTGTTTTGCGAAGACCAAGGTAATCCAGGGTTAGAGGGCCGGGTAAAGCATCGGACGAAAGGCACTGCCGGGAGGACGAACCGGCCTTTGCCATAGATGATCTCACTTCCCGAAGGCTCGTACGGCTGCCCAGGCCGTGGCCGGCGAGGCTACAAGCAGGAGGATAGCTGCCAGCGGGTGGAGAAGGGCAGTGAGGATCAGCAAGATGGCCAGGTAGAGTGGGTAGGCCAGCAGGAGCAGGGCATGCAGCACCGAATCGTAATGGCCGGTGTTCCGAAACCGGGCGCTTGCACTTCGTGCGGCGAGAAAAAGCGGCGCATGCAGCCCACAGCCCAGGGCCCCGGGAAGAAGCAGGAGGGGATTCCGCCGGAGCGGGAAGCGGCGGCGCAGGGCTGTGGTATCGTTGGGAGGAATTTCGTACACCAGGTCTTCCAGCCGGTCGCTCAATAAACGGTTGAAAGCGAGCAGGCTCCGTCCCTGACTGTCGCCGGCGGTGAAATCCTCCGGGCCGATGGGCGCTCCGAAATGAAGGTGTACTTCCTTGCCGATGTGGTAGAAGGAGCTGTAGTTGAACCCGGTGGGGATCACGGTGAGGGGGAGGCCTTTTTCCCAGGCGGCGAAGGCGAGGCGGGCCGTTCCTTTTTTCAGCGGCCGCAGGTGCCATTCGTTCTCGCAGCGCCCTTCGCTGAAAATGAGCACGCTTCCGCCGGCTGCGAAGGCCTCCAGGCAGGACGCGAAGGTTGTATAGTTGTGCTCGAGGTTCTCCACGCCTTCGCTTTGCCGGTACACGGGCAGCAGCCGCAGGCGGCGCAGGAGCCGATCGGCCCAGGGCCGTTTGAAGGCATCGCCTCTCGCCAGGGAATAGACCGATTCTTCGCTCAACGTGGTCAGGATGATGCCGTCAAGAAAGGAGTTGGGGTGATTGGCGGCGAAGAGGACGGGCCCTTTCTGCCGGAGCACTTCGGGATGGTTGACCCGGATCCTGCGGAAGAGGATCCGGTGGGCCAGCCGGGAGTAAGCTTTGATGAGGGCGTAGAACACGGAGGCA
>CBHWDR010000154.1:0-7120 GCA_966112575.1 uncultured Chitinophagales bacterium | reverse complement strand
TTCGATCCGGATACTGCCCGACTTTAAATCCAGTGTCTGGCGAAACTGATCCTGAAAAGGATTCTCGGAAAATCGTAAGCGCATGCGCCCCGATTTAAGCAGGGCGTTGTTGGCATCGAACTGCCCGCTTCGACCCATGTAGATGAGGAGCTCGTTGTTTTCCACCCATACATTCAATCCGATGCTGCCGCCCCCGCAGGGCATGGACTCGCCGGCATGGCTGCTCTGGGTGGTCCATACGGGATTGATCGCATCCAGTTCGGCCGGCTGTGCAGCGGCCAACAGTTGATCCAACAGCAAGACGAATAGGAGCAGGGTGCGCATGCTTACCAGTTATCGGTTCGGAAAGAAGATACCGGAAGTCCTTCGGTGCTGAACAGCTCTCCCGTCACAAAATCGCGAAAGGCATAACGCACGGCCACCGGCTCTTTCACCTGCGGTGAGGATACGAGCACCGAGCTCCGGTAGATCACTGCTTTGGCCGGGTAGAATACTTTGTCCTTGCCCGCGATCTCGAAGAGGCTGAGCTCTTTTCCATAAGCCGTGAGCCAGTTGGCGGCATTGCGGAATTTTACTTCTGCGATGCCATTGGTGATCACCAGCGTATCGTAATCGGGACTCTCACCCGCAAAGCCGCCGGCACGGTAGGTTTTCGTCAGGGCAACAAGGGCGAGGCGTTCGCCGGCTTCCTGCTTCCTTGCCGGGTGGATGCTCCCTTCCTCTCCCACATCCAGGAGTACCGCCATCCCGGAGTGCGGGATCACCCGCACCGACTTTCGCTGCGCATCGCGCAGGTAAGCCGAATTTTTCTTATTGGCATCGGGGAGGGTTCCATAATTGTACGGGGCGATCTGCGCAAAATAAAAAGGCAGGGTGCTGTCCTTCCACTCCGAGCGCCATTGCGCCACCATGGCCGGGAAGAGCCGCTCGTACTGGTCAGGACGATCATAGTTGGATTCGCCCTGGTACCAGGTGAAGCCCCGGACCGTATAGCCCACTACCGGGTGCAGCATGCCGTTGTATAAGGTCGTGGGTGTTCGGTTGGGCGATTTGATCGTGTCAGTTGGCCCTGGCACTTGGATCTCGGGAAAGGCGCCCAATACCTGGGCACTCATCCAGCTTTCTGCAGGCGAGCCGCCGTAGCTGATGTTGATCAGGCCAACGGGCACCTGCAGGTATTGTTGCAGCTCCCTGCCGAAGAACCAGCCCGTAGCGCTGAAATTGGAAACACTTTCGGGGCCTGCCACTTTCCAGTCGGAGCGCTTGCTCGTATCCCTGGGGCTCGCCTGCGAGGAACGCGGAACGGTATAAAGGCGGATCATCGGATTGGATGCATGCAGGATCGTGGTGTTGGAGCCCACCACCGGCTGGCCCTTGAAGCCCTTCATTGGCATCTCCATATTCGACTGCCCCGCGCAGATCCAGACCTCGCCGATGAGGACATTCTTCAGGTGTACCGGCTTCCCGTCCGAAACGGTGATTTGGTACGGCCCACCAGCCGCGGGCGTTTCCACAGTTACCAGGAACTTGCCATCCTTGTCCGCCGTACCCTGCGCCGTTTTCCTGCTCCAGGAAGGCTGCACCTTCACCGACCTGCCCGGGCTTGTCCAGCCCCAGATCAGCGCTTTTGAATGTTGTTGCAATACCAGGTTATCGGTGAAAATAGGCGCCAGGCGCACCTGCGCCTGCAGCGTAAGCGCCAGGCAAAGGCCAAGCGTGAAACAAGCAATCCGTGATCTCATAATGAACGAAGGTATACGGGAAGGTGCATCGCCTCCGGAGTTTGCGCATCCTGTGCTATAAGGTGAGCAGATGCTGCAGGCAATGGGCAGTAGGCAGTAGTGAATTATTTTCCATTGCCTATTGCCTCCTGCCTACTGCCTTCCCAAAGCAGGATTGCCAAGGACAGACGAAGTCCAAAAAGATGGGTACTTTATCCGGAACCATCTGCTATATGAATCAACGTCGTTACCTCGGAGCTTTTATCCTGCTGACTTCCCTCTTCTTCCTCTGGGCTTTCCTGCACAACATCAACGGGATCCTCATCCCGCACCTGAAGAAAGCCTGTCAATTGACCGATACGCAATCCGCCTTCATCGATACGGCTGTTTACCTGGCTTATTTTTCCATCGCCCTGCCAGCCGGCTGGTTCATGCACCGCTTTGGTTACAAGAACGCCATCCTCCTGGGCCTCCTCCTCTTTGGCGGCGGTTTCCTGCTCTTCCTGCCCGCGGCATCCACCCGCACCTATGAGCTGTTCCTGCTGGCACTCTTCATCGGTGCGGCCGGCGCCACTTTTCTGGAGACGGTCGCCAACCCCTATATCACGCGCCTCGGCGATCCCGATACCGCTACCCAGCGCCTCAATTTCGCACAGGCCTTCAATGGCGTTGGAGCCTTCGTGGCGCCGATCATTGGCGGCCGCCTGATCCTGACCGGCACGCAGTACACCGACGATCAGATTGGCGCCATGTCGCCCGGGCAACTGCAATCCTACCTGCAGAGCGAGGCCTCGACCCTGCGCATGCCCTATCTCGTGATCGGCGTCATCGTGCTGGTCCTGCTGGTCGTTTTCTGGCTGACCAGGCTGCCCGAGGTGAAAGAAGAAAAGCGGGAAGGATCGGGTTTTTCCTTTCGCGTTTTCCGCCACCCGAATTTCCGCTGGGCCGTGATTGCGCAGTTCTTTTATGTAGGTGCGCAGGTCTGCGTCGGCAGCTTCTTCATCCGCTATGCCGGGCAGGTGGTCGGACTGCCCGAGAAGTCGGCCGCCGAATGGCTTTCCTATGCCCTGATCGGCTTCATGGCCGGACGCTTCGTAGGTACGTTTCTCATGCGTTACATCCGCCCGGAAAAGCTGCTTCTGCTGTATTCGATCATCAACATCCTGCTTCTTGCCCTCGCCGTATTGCTCAAGGGAGCAGTAGCCGTTTATGCCCTGATGGCCGTGCCTTTCTTTATGTCGATCATGTTCCCGACGATCTTTGCGCTGGGCATCCGCGACCTCGGTGAAGAAACCAAGATCGGCTCCTCCTTCCTGGTGATGTCTATTGTTGGCGGTGCTATCTTCCCGCTCTTCGTGGGTGCGATCTCCGATGCTACGGGAAGAATGCAGCCCGGATACATCGTTCCCATGCTCTGCTTTGCGGTGATCGCATTTTTTGCCTGGCGGCAGAAGTCGGCGGCTGGCGCCCCGGTCAAATTAAAACTGGTTCACGAAGTATAACTATATGTTTGATCTGAATGGAAAAACAGCCTTGGTTACCGGCGCCGGCAGCGGCATCGGACAGGCCATCGCCCGCCTCTTCGCCCGGCAGGGCGCTGCAGTTCACCTGCTCGACCTGAACGAGGAAGCAGCCTTGCGAACGCGAACCCTCATCGCAGAAGAAGGCGGAAGGGTACACCTGGTGATCGCCAATGTGGCAAGGCAGGACGAAGTGGATGCCGCTTTCAACGAGCTGGATGCCCTCGACATCCTGGTCAACAGTGCCGGCGTGTCGCATATCGGCAGGCTCGACACCACCTCGGAAGAAGAATTCGACCGCATCCTTTCCGTGAATGTGAAAGGCGTGTACAATTGTATGCGCGCCGGTGTGGTGAAAATGCGGCAGGGAAGGGGCGGTGTGATCCTGAACCTCGCATCGATCGCCAACCATGTAGGGCTGCAGGATCGCTTTGCCTATTCCATGTCGAAAGGCGCCGTGCAGTCAATGACCCTTTCGGTTGCCCGCGATTACCTGCCGGAAGGCATCCGGTGCAACTCCATTTCCCCGGCGCGGGTGCACACGCCCTTCGTGGATGGCTTTCTCCAGAAAAACTACCCGGGCCGAGAGGCGGAGATGTTCGAAAAGCTATCGAAGTCGCAACCCATTGGCCGCATGGCAAAGCCGGAGGAGATCGCACAGCTGGCCCTCTATCTTTGTTCCGATGAAGCCTCTTTCATCACCGGCTGCGATTATCCCATCGACGGCGGCTTTATTCATCTTAATACCTGAAACGAATGAAACTGATCCGATTCGGCATCGCTGGCAACGAGCAGCCCGGGTTGCTGGTAAACGATACTTATCTCGACGTATCGGCGCATGTGTCCGACTACAACGAAGATTTCTTTGCCTCCGGTGGCCTCGAGAAGCTGCAACAGCTGAACCTCGAGGAGTTGCCGCAGGTAGACCGGAAGGAACGCCTGGGCTGCCCCGTAGCCCGGCCGTCCAAGATCATCTGCATCGGGCTCAATTATGCCGATCACGCCCGGGAGACCGGCGCGCAGATCCCTTCGGAGCCCATCATCTTTTTTAAGTCCACAACGGCGATCACGGGTCCCAACGACCCGGTGATCATTCCGAAAAATTCGAGGAAAACCGATTGGGAAGTGGAGCTCGCCGTGGTGATCGGGAAGCGTACTTCTTATATTGAAGAACACGAAGCCCTGGCGCACGTAGCCGGTTTCTGCCTGCACAATGATCTGAGCGAACGGGAATTCCAACTGGAGCGTAACGGGCAATGGGTGAAGGGCAAGAGTTGCGATACCTTCGCGCCTTTGGGGCCTTTTCTGGCCACTCCTGATGAACTGGGCGACATTAACAACCTCCGCCTCTGGCTGAAAGTGAATGGTCGATCCATGCAGGAAGGCAATACCTCGAACCTGATTTTCAAAATTCCCTTCCTCGTTTCCTACCTGAGCCAGTTCATGACCCTGCTGCCCGGTGATATCATCTCCACGGGCACGCCCGCCGGCGTGGGCCTGGGCATGAACCCGCAGGTTTATTTGCAGCCCGGTGATATGGTGGAGCTGGGCATTGAAGGATTGGGCGAAGCCCGTCAAAATGTGCAGGCCTATGCAGCGCATTGATGCCCACCAGCACTTCTGGCAATTCGATCCGGTACGCGACAGCTGGATCGATGAAGAGATGTCCGTTATCCGGAAGGATTTTCTTCCCGCCGACCTGAAGCCCCTTCTTGACGAGCAGGGGATCGATGGCTGCGTGGTGGTGCAATCCGACCAGTCAGTGGCCGAGAACCGGTTTCAGTTGAAGAACGCTGAAGAGAACGCCTTCATTCACGGTGTGGTGGGTTGGGTGGACTTCGAAGCAGCGGACCTGGAAGCGCAATTGGAGCACTGGAAACAATTTCCCAAGTTGAAGGGCTTCCGCCATATTCTCCAGGGCGACCCGGTGCGCGACCGTATGTGCACACCGGCCTTCCGGAAAGGGATCGCCCAGCTCCAAAAACTTGGCTTCACCTATGACCTGCTCATCTTTCCCGACCAGCTGAAATTTGTGCCGGAGCTGGTTTCCCGCTTTCCAAACATGTCGTTCGTGATCGATCACCTGGCCAAGCCGTATATCAGGAGGAAAGAACTGGAGCCCTGGAAAAAAGAGATCAGCGCGATCGCGGCTTATCCGAATGTTTCCGTTAAGGTTTCCGGTATGATCACCGAGGCCGAATGGAGGAACTGGAAAAAAGCCGACTTCCTTCCTTACATCGATACGGTTGTTGAAGCCTTCGGTACCGGCCGGCTGCTCTTTGGGTCCGACTGGCCCGTTTGCCTGGTGGCCGGCAGCTATGCACAAGTGGTGAATCTCGTTAAGGACTATTTTTCTTCGTTCACTGCCTCCGAGCAGGAGCAGGTTTTTGGCGGCAATGCCATTCAATTTTACAAGCTCGAATTATGAACCTATCACTCGATAAAAAAATTATTCTCGTTACCGGTGGCGCCAAGGGCATCGGCGAAGGTATTGTGCGCGTATTGGCCGCTGAAGGCGCTTTCCCCGTGATCGTGGGAAGAAATGAATCGGACAACCGGCAACTGGTGGATCAGCTGGCTGCAGAAGGTGTTGCTTCCGGCCAGGTGGTTGCTGAGCTAACCAGCCCCGAGGATTGCGAAGCAGCCGTACGTGCGGCGATCAACCAATGGGGTCGTATTGATGGCCTGGTGAACAATGCCGGCGTGAACGATGGGGTAGGACTGGAGAAAGGGAATTACACCGCCTTTATGGAAAGCCTGCACCGCAACCTGGTCCATTACTACCTCATGGCCCACCATTGCCTGCCGGAGCTGATCAGGTCTAAGGGAGCCATCGTCAACATTACTTCTAAGACAGCCGAAACCGGACAGGGCAATACATCAGCTTATGCCGCATCCAACGGCGGACGGAACGCGCTGACCCGGGAATGGGCGGTGGAGCTGTTGAAATACGGCATCCGGGTAAATGCGGTAGTGGTGGCGGAATGCTTCACGCCCCTCTATGCCCGCTGGATCCAAACCCTGCCCAACCCGGAAGAAAAGCTGAAAGACATCACATCGAAGATCCCCCTGGAGAATCGCATGACCACGGCCGAAGAGATCGCCAACATGGTCGCCTTCCTGCTGTCGGAGCGTTCGAGCCACACCACCGGGCAGATCATCCACGTGGATGGCGGCTATGTGCACCTCGACCGTGCACTGGCCAATACCTAGTAAGCTTTCTCTCCCATGTAGTTGCCGGGAGGATCGTAGTTGGCAATGATGATTACCGAGCCATTGGGACAGCCCACGGCAGCCATACCCACCCGTTGGGTGTTTCGCCAGACCATTTGGGAATAATGGCCCGTCTTGTACCAGCTGTTGCCTTCCAGGGCCTGGTTGCGGAAATCCTTGATCTCTCCATACCAGGCTTTCGACGCCTCGGCGAGTGTGGCGCTGCCTTCGCTGCTCCAGAATATGTTCTCGCCATATTGCTGGGCCCAGGCGCCGGTGCGCGGACGATGCCGGATGCGGCAGCCATTGGCTGCAAGCTCCCGGCCCCAGGCCGCAGCAAAACCCGCAAGACTGTCCGACCAGGTGAGCGGCCCAACCCCAACTTCCGCCCTTGCTTGATTGTGCACGGCCAGGGCTTCCTTCACCTCCTGTTCGGAGCGGCTGCGCGTTGTTTGGGCCTGGGTGGTCAGGGCGGAGCCCGCCAGGGCCAGAGCGAGAACGAGAACGAGTTTCTTCATCTGATCGATAAACGGCGCTTAAGTCGGGGTATTGTCAAGTGAATGCAAATATTTTTCGGCGCCTTCCAGCAAGCCGCTTCTTTTTGCTTCGGGCATCTTATCGAAGGTTTGGACCAGCATGCCCAGTCTTGGATTCTGGAGAAAGAAT
>CBHWDR010000153.1:0-7125 GCA_966112575.1 uncultured Chitinophagales bacterium | reverse complement strand
GAAAGCGAAGACCGATGCGGGTCCCACGGAGCCAAATTCGGAGATGCCGGATTATATCCAGAACATCTTCCAGCTGATGGCGCTGGTGAGCGAAGAGGCAACGGTGCAGAAGTTCCGGGATGATTTCAATGGCGCTTCGATCCGTTATGGCGATATGAAGAAGCAGCTGGCGGAGGATATGGTGCGCTTCATCGCGCCGATCCGCGACCGGGCCAATGACCTGATCAACGACCAGGATACCCTCCGCCGCATCCTGCGTCGTGGTGCCGAGCAGGCCCGTGAAAGCGCCCGGGCAACGATCGACGCCGCCCGCGCGCAGGTGGGGTTGGATTACTAACCGATAACCGACCACCGACGACCGACCACTGCAGGTCTTCATCGCCTTTTTCATCCTTGGTCCGTGGTCTGTGGTCTGTCGGCGTTTGGCGAATGAGATTGTACAGTTACCTCGGTTTCCCTATTTTTAAAACTTTGATTCCGGATTATGGCCAAGACAAAAAAACCAAAACATATTGCGATAGCGGGAAATATCGGCGCCGGCAAGACAACGCTGACGGAGCTGTTGAGCAAGCATTATCGGTGGATACCGCATTTCGAGGATGTGGACCATAATCCTTACCTCAATGATTTTTACGAGGACATGCCGCGCTGGAGCTTCCAGCTGCAGATCTATTTTCTCAACTCCCGCATCCGCCAGCTGATCGAGATCCACAAGGGCACGGAAACCGTGATCCAGGACCGGACGATCTACGAGGACGCGCACATCTTCGCGCCCAACCTGCACGAGATGGGACTGATGAGCAAGCGGGATTTCGGCAACTATTTCTCATTTTTCGAAACCCTCAAGACCATGGTGCAGCCGCCCGACCTGCTGATCTACCTGCAGGCCTCCGTGCCCACGCTGGTCGGACAGATCCAGACCCGCGGCCGCGACTACGAGGAGAATATCCGCCTCGACTATCTCAAGCGCCTGAACGACTACTACAACAAATGGATCGAGGACTATAAGGAAGGACCCCTGCTGATCATCAATGTCGACAACAACCGCTTCCCGCATAAGGAAGAGGATCTGGGCGATATTATCTCGAAGATCGATGCGCAGCTGTATGGATTGTTCTAGGGGTGATGAGTGATGAATGATCAGTGATCAGTGTGGATGAATGAATGAAAATGCTTGCTTTCCTGCAAGCTTTTTTTTGATCAGTGAATTTTTGTGTCAGTTCAACTTAGCCCGGGATTTTTGATCATACCGGAAAGCTGGCGGAAACAGCTTTGAATGGCTTCCCCAAGTAACGTTAAGTCATGATCCTGTGTATAGCCCAGGTCTTCGGCAATGTCTATGCCTGAGTCGACTTCCACAACAGAACCCCTGGCTTGGACAAAATATCGCTTCCTTTCGTCTGGTGAGCTTCTGGTGCAGCCTTCTCCAATGTTCAAAACGGTTGAAACACCGGCTCGTCTTAACTGGAATGTCAGATTGAATCGTTCTTCAGAAGGCAGGCCCTTGGTAAACTCATATACAAGCTTGTTCATTCTACGTGCCGCCAGGTAAACATCCTTGCTTGTGTGTTTAAGAAAAAGAAACATAGTTTGCTTTTCCTAAAGTTCTCTCTGCCTTCAATCGGGGCAATGTGAAAAAAACGGAATAAATGGGAGGAATTCATCCGGAAGGCGCCAGCAAGATTTCATATTGTTCTTAACTTGTGCCTATGGCAACTCATTTGCTTTACTTCGTAGCTGCCGGTCTATTCACATTGGCAGCAGTCTTGCAGTTTCTGTCGGGCAATACGTTTGCAGGCGCCGTTTCGCTGCTGGCGGCTGTTACCTTCACACTTTCGGGCATTCATTGGCTTCGTAAGAAAAGGGCTGGGAAAAAATAAATGATTTTTCCATTTAACCCGCACTTACGCCAGTTGTAATTGATGTGCAAAGCTATCGTCAGGCATTCATCACTGATCACTCATTACTCATCCTCACTGATCACTGATCATTCATCACTCATCACGGATAGCTTCCCCACACCTCCGTCTCATCGAGCTCCTGCTGGATGCGCTCGAGCCAGTCGTACTGCTGCTTGCGGTTGCGGCTGTGATCGGTGTCGGCATCGTAGCGGTGCTGCGCTGCTTCCTTCGCATCCACGATGCGGTTGTAGATCTCCGCGATGTCTTTCTTGAAGGTGCCGCGGTTGTATTGGTAGTTCGCAAGGGCTTCGTGAAGCCGGCGGGCGTAGATCTCGGTGATATCGAAATGGCCCTGCTCGTGTGCGAGGATATAATCGGTCTTCATCAGTCCCCAGGACTTCAGGCGTGAAAAGCTGCAGGTGATATGATAGGTGAGGTCGCCGTTGACGATCTGGTAAGCGATGCCCAGCGAAGTGGAGGTGGAAGCAACGGCATCGGTGCCGCGGCGGGGCATGCTTTGGAAGTCTTCCCAGTCGAGCAGCTTGCTGGCAGTCCAGGGAATGAATTCGGCGTCTACTTCACGAACGAAGATCGCGGTGTCGGAATGCGGTGCAACGATCGGTACAGGGGCGTTTCGTTTTGGTGCGGGCATGGCCGAGAAGCCAAGAGCCATCAGGCCGATGTAAAGAAGGTGGTGGAAATTCATGGTGTTTCTCAAACGGTTATGGGATCCGAATTATTTTACCGGCTTTGACCCCGGTGCGTTATTAAAAATAAAAATTAGAAAGGCCCAAACCCCCGCCGGGCTTCGAATGCGGCTTTTTTTTCGGCCAACTCCCCCGAATCGGCGGCAGATGCCGTATTTTCCAGTCAAGATTTTTCTATGCAAAGACGTCGTTTTCTGCGCCAGGCGGGCGTCCTGGGCACCGGGGCCCTGTTTTTTCCCTCCCTGATCCATGCCGGCGATGGCGCGGCCTTCCCTACGGTTCGCCTACCAGCCGGGGAGCGGAAATTCTCTTCCCCGGCCATCGAAGCCGCCATCAGCGGCATGAAGAAGAAGCTGAAGGATCCAGAGCTGGCCTGGCTGTTCGAGAACTGCTTTCCCAATACGCTCGATACTACGGTGGACTTCACTACGGTCAACGGCAAGCCCGATACCTATGTGATCACCGGCGACATCGACGCCATGTGGCTCCGCGACTCCTCGGCGCAGGTCTGGCCTTACCTCCCCTTCATGAAAGAGGACCGGAACCTGCAGCAGCTGATCAAGGGCGTGATCCGCCGGCAGGCGCAATGCATCCTGCTCGACCCGTACGCCAACGCGTTTTACAAGGATCACAATAAAGTGTCGGAATGGAAAGATGATGTCACGGCCATGAAGCCCGGCATCCATGAGCGCAAATGGGAGATCGACTCGCTCTGTTACCCGATCCGCCTGGCCCATGGCTACTGGAAGGCCACGGGTGATGCATCGGTCTTCGACAGCGACTGGAAGGCCGCCGCGCGGAAGATCATCCAGACCTTCACCGAGCAACAGCGCCTCGAAGGCCCCGGGCCCTACAGCTTCATGCGGCGCACGACCTGGGCCACCGACGGCGTGCCCATGGGCGGCTGGGGCTATCCCACGAAGAAAGTAGGCCTGATCCACTCCATGTTCCGGCCGAGCGATGATGCCACGGTCTATCCCTTCCTCATTCCCAGCAATCTTTTTGCGCTCTATTCCCTGCAGCAGCTGGCGGAGATCGCCATGCAGGTGGGGGATCGGGCGTTGATGAATGAAACCCTCCCCCTGATGGATGCCCTGGTGGGTGCCATCGGCGAATACGGCATCGTGAACGACCCGGTTTACGGAAAGATCTTCGCCTACGAGGTGGATGGCTTTGGCAACTGGACCTTCATGGACGATGCCAATGTACCCAGCCTGCTTTCGCTGCCTTACCTCGCGGCCGATATGGGCTCCGACTATGGCAGCAGCTCGATGGTCTTCGGAGCGATTTACTCGCGCACGCGCAAGGCCGTGCTCTCCGGCCGCAACCCGTTTTACTTCAAGGGGAAGGCAGCGGAAGGCATCGGCGGACCGCATGTGGGCATGGACCAGATCTGGCCCATGAGCATCATCATGCGCGCGCTCACCAGCAAGGATACGGGCGAGATCCGGCAATGCATCAATTGGTTGAAACATACACACGCGGGCACGGGCTTTATGCATGAATCTTTCGATAAGGATGATCCTTCGAAATTCACCCGGAAATGGTTTGCCTGGGCCAATACCCTATTTGGCGAGCTGCTGTTGCAGGTTACGAAAGCCCACCCGGGACTTGTTTAAATGGCGATGTACCAGCAGGTCAACACTTATGCTGATGCGCGGTTGGTCGATGTGGATGCCGAAGGCTTCGTGCTGGCTGCCATCGGACCAGGTCCCGCTTTCCGAAAGGTGGACTGGGACGGCAAGGAGGGAGCCGTGTCAAATGCGGGTTCCGACACGGTGGGCCGAATCCAGCAGTCCGGAGAGCAACGGATCGAGCAGTTCGAACATCTTTCCCTGGCCATAAGCGAGGGCCGCATCGTTGCCTCGGACCGAAAGACCGGCAAGCGGCTTTGGACCCATGAGATCCGCGATTCGGGCTGGTATGCCGATGCCACCCGGCTGTACAAGGGCAGCGTCTCCGAACGCCTGTTCTTTTTCCAGGAGCAGCTTTTTTTCACCTCCGGGCCGCATGTCTTTGCCCTCGACTGGACCGACGGTCGCGAGCTCTGGCACATCCGTATGCCGCTCAATGAAGCGCTGATCACGGTTGATCCGGAAGGCATGCTGTTTATTAAATCCGGCTATTATATCTATCTCGTGGATATGGCGGATGGCGCGCAGCTTCCCCTGCTCGATCTGGAGGCGGCGCAAACGCCGCTGACGCAGTGGCTTTCTCATGGTGCGATACAGGGCAGGGAATGGGCAGTGGTGGATACGGAGCGAAGCATCCTGGCCATTCTCGATAAGCATGACCTCACGATCCGGCAGGAATTGCCGCTAGCGGATTCGCAAGGGATCGGGACCGACGTGGCGCCGGTGTTTTTCGGCAGCAACCTGTTCCTGGATGACCGGCAAGGCGTGGTGTATTGGTTTGTTAACCGTTGACCGTCAACCGTTGACGGTCAACGGTTAACAGAAAGGCCTCATGCTTGCGCGGGAGGCCTTTCTATATGCTTAATCAGGGAGATCAAGCTTTGGGAGCTGCATTCAGGATCTCCTGGGAAACGCCGGATGCATACTTCTCGAAATTCTTCACGAAGAGACCCGCGAGGTATTTCGCTTTTTGATCGTACGCTTCTTTGTCGGCCCAGGTATTCCGCGGGATCAGCACTTCCGAGGGAACGCCGGGAACGGCTTCGGGGATCGCAACGCCGAAGATCGGGTCCTCGACCGTGGCCACCGTATCCAGCTTGCCTTCAAGCGCCGCCGTGATCATGGCCCGGGTGTAGGAGAGCTTCATGCGGTTGCCCACGCCGTAAGGGCCGCCGGTCCAGCCGGTGTTGATCAGCCACACGTTCACCTGGTGCTTTTCCATTTTCTTGCCCAGCATATCGGCATACTTGCCGGGGTGCAGGGGCAGGAAAGGAGCGCCGAAGCAGGCCGAGAAGGTCGGCTTGGGCTCGGTAACACCCGCTTCTGTTCCGGCTACCTTGGCGGTATAACCGGAAATGAACTGATACATGGCCTGGCCCTTGGTCAGCTTCGAAATCGGAGGCAGCACGCCGTAGGCATCGCAGGTGAGGAAGAAGATATTCTTCGGGATGTTCCCGATCGAAGGTTCCTGTGCGTTCGAGATGAAATCGAGCGGGTAGGAGACGCGGGTATTTTCCGTGATGGAGCCGTCGTCGAAATTGATCTTGCTGGTGCCGGGGAAGAATCCCACGGTCTCCACGATGGCGCCGGGGCGGATCGCGTTGAAGATCTCGGGTTCTTTTTCTTCGGAGAGGTTGATCAGCTTCGCATAGCAGCCGCCTTCGAAATTGAAGACATTGTCGTCGGTCCAGCCATGCTCGTCGTCGCCGATGAGCTTGCGGTTGGGGTCGGCGGAGAGGGTGGTCTTGCCCGTGCCGCTGAGGCCGAAGAAGATCGCGGTATCGCCGTCTTCACCCATATTGGCCGAGCAGTGCATGCTCAGCACATTCTTCTCATGGGGAAGGATGTAGTTGAGGATGGTGAAGATGCCTTTCTTCGTTTCACCCGTATAGCCGGAGCCGGCGATCAGGATGGTCTTGTGCTTGAAGGATACTACGGCCGCATTGTGCTGGCGGGTGCCGCACTCCTGGGGGTCCAGGCGCAGGCCGGGGGCGGAGATCACATGCCACTCGGGCTGGAAATCGTCCAGCTCTTCCTCTTCCGGACGGAGGAACATGTTGTAGGCGAACAGGTTGGTCCAGGGCTTCTCGGTCACTACCCGGATGTTTGTGCGGTACCTCGGGTCGGCGCAGGCGTAGCAATCACGCACCCAGATCTCTTCCCGGCTGTTGAGGTAGTCGGTGATCTTCTTGTGGATGAGATGATAATACTTCTCGTCGATGGGGATGTTGAAATTGTTCCAGTGTACCGTGTCTGCTGTGGTTTCGTCTTTGACCGTGAACTTGTCGTTGGGTGAGCGTCCGGTGAATTCGCCGGTGTTGATGGCCAGGGCGCCGGTATCGGTGAGGGTGCCTTCTCCGATACGCAGGGTGTCCTGCACCAATTCTTCGGGCGTGGATTGGTAGTGGATGTTTTCACTGTGTTTTAATCCAATGTTCACCAGCTTCTCTGTGGATAGAGAAATTGTAGGTACTGACATAAGAAGCAATCGTTTTTTGTTAGAGTGCAAAGGTAAGCCTATTTAATTTTTATGCCTCCTTCCGTGTCCTTGATACGCAAAGTTAAAAGCCTGTGGTTCAATAATAATTGCTGAGAAAAATCACCATTTCGGTTATTTTGTCCCGATTCTAAACCACTGGTATGAAACATCTTCCGCTGAATCCCGAACTGTTCGTGACCAACCGCCGGCGCTTCGCAGAACGCATGAAACCCAATTCGATCGCCGTTATTGTGAGCAATGACGAACTGCCGTCGAACGGGGATGCGCTGCATTCGTTCAAGCAAAACTCGGACCTCTACTGGCTCTGCGGCATCCAGCAGGAAGACACGATGGTGATCCTTTTTCCCGACAACCCCGACCCGAAGTACCGCGAGGTGCTGGTG
>CBHWDR010000152.1:0-7126 GCA_966112575.1 uncultured Chitinophagales bacterium | reverse complement strand
ACGGCTTGCTCGACCGGGAGAAGATCTATGGATATGATGACGACACCGAGCGTTTCATGGCCTTCCAGATCGCGGTTTGCGACTGGATCTCCAAATGGCAGGACAAGCCCGACATCATTCACTGTCATGACCACCACACCGGTCTGATCCCCTTCTTTATGAAGCATGCCTTCGAGTTCCGGACGCTGGCTGCCGTGCCCTCGGTATTCACGATCCATAATGCCCAGTACCAGGGCTGGATCGGCTGGGATAAATACCACCTGTTACCGCCCTACGATACCTATCAGTGGGGGCTGCTCGACTGGAACAACACCATCAACCCGCTGGCTTCGGCGATCAAGTGCGCCTGGCAGGTAACCACCGTGAGTCCCAGCTACCTGGATGAGCTTCGCCTTTCGGCCAATGGCCTGGAGAACCTGATGAATTATGAACAGGGGAAAAGCCTCGGCATTCTGAACGGCATCGATGCGGATGTGTGGAATCCCTCAACCGATAACCTCATCATCAAGAACTATGATGATCACCTGGTAAAAGAAGGCAAACGAAAAAATAAGAAAGAGCTCTGCGGCATGTTCGGCCTTGATCCCGACAAGCCGTTGTTCACCTTTATCGGGCGGCTGGTGGGGGAGAAGGCGGCCGATGTGCTGCCCGATGCCATCCGCAATTCCATCTACCATCACCATGGAGGCGCAAATTTCCTCGTGCTGGGATCGGGGGAAGCCCATGTGGAGAACCGGCTCGAAGAGATCAAGCACCAGTTCGGAGGCTATGTCAACACCTATATCGGTTATAACGAAGCGCTGAGTCACCTGATGTATGCCGGGGCCGACTTTTTGCTGATGCCCAGCCGGGTGGAGCCCTGTGGCCTCAACCAGATGTATGCGCTCCGTTATGGCACCGTGCCCCTGGTGCGCAGCACGGGTGGCCTGAAGGATACGGTACGGGATTTCGGAGATTGGCAGGGATATGGTATCCGGTTCAATCATGCCGACGTCAACGACATTACCTACAGTGTGGGCCGGGCGATCGACCTGTACAACAACAAGCGCGACCTGTACAACTGGATGCGTACGTACATGATGCACATCGATCATTCCTGGGATGCCTCGGCGAAAGACTACCTTCGGGTATATGAGCGCCTGGCAGGGAAGTGAATCCGCCTACGCTGAAGCTTCGGCGGACGAGGACGAGAGAAGTGAAACGTGAGACAGCGAATATCCGTGTAATCCTGGCATCCCTGAAATCCGTGATCCTGTATCTCATCTGCGAAATCCATTAAATCAATTAATCTGCGTTCTTATATGAGTAAACAAGTTCTATCGGTGATCCTTGGTGGCGGCGCAGGTACACGCCTGCATCCGCTGACAGCCAGTCGTTCGAAGCCCGCAGTACCCATCGCCGGCAAATACCGCCTGGTGGATATTCCCATTTCCAATTGCCTGAATTCCGGCATCACGCGGATGTTCGTCCTTACGATGTACAATTCCGCCTCGCTGAACCGGCATATCAAGAATACCTATCACTTCAGTGCCTTCTCTTCGGCTTTCGTCGACATCCTGGCCGCCGAACAAACGCCCGATAACCCGACCTGGTTCCAGGGTACGGCCGATGCCGTTCGCCAGGGCCTCCGGCACATCGCTCCCTTTGATTCGGAGTACATCCTCATCTTGTCGGGCGATCAATTATACCAGATCGACTTCCAGGACATGCTCAACAAGCATAAGGAGAACGGGGCAGACATCACCATCGCGACCATCCCGGTTTCGGCGAAGGAAGCTTCGGAGTTCGGGATCCTCAAGACCGAAGGCAGCATGATCGCTTCCTTCATCGAGAAGCCGAAATCCGGGCTGGAGGATTGGGTAAGCGACACCGGTGAGGAGATGCGCGCCCAGGGCAAGGAGTACCTCGCTTCGATGGGTATCTATATCTTCAACCGGCAGCTGCTGTTCGACATGCTGCAGAATGAATTCGCCAATGCCACCGATTTCGGCAAAGAGATCATTCCCCAGTCGATCGGCCGGTACAAAGTGGCTTCCTACCAGTACGAAGGCTACTGGGAAGACATCGGGAATATTCCCGCCTTCTTCCATGCCAACCTCGGACTGACGAAGGACCTGCCCGAGTTCAACCTCTTCGATAATACCAAGACCATCTATACCCGCGCGCGAATGCTGCCGCCGGCAAAAGTGAGCGGTACCCGGCTGGATCACGCCATCATTGCCGACGGCTGCATCATCATGGCCGAGCACATCGAGAACTCGGTGATCGGCATCCGCTCCCGTGTAGGTCCCGGCTCAGTGCTCGTGAACACCTATATGATGGGCAACGATTATTACGAGACCCTGGACGATATCGTGATGGACCAGGAGCATGGCCTGCCGCAGCTCGGTGTGGGATCCCGCTGTGAGGTCCGCAACGCCATTGTTGACAAGAACTGCCGGATCGGCGACGATGTACGGATCATCGGGGGCAGCCACCTGGAAGACGGCGATACGGCCCTGTACACGGTCAAGGAAGGCATCATCGTACTGAAGAAAGGCGCCATCATCCCGAATGGGTTTACGATCGGGGCTTAGGGTGGGCAATAGGCAATAGGCAATAGGCAATAGTGCTTCGTGCTTGAAACATGATCTTAACGAAAGGAGCCTGAGGGCTCCTTTTTTTCTGCGGTGAACCGCTTTTTGTACGGCTCCTCATTGCCTATTGCCCATTGTCAACTGCCAATGTGTGTTTGTTACACATTTACTTATTATCTTTCCTGCAGTTTAATTCTAATGATTGCTTATGGCTAATTCCGCTCCTTCAGCCGTATCGACCGGCATACAGAAACCCAGGCTGTCGATCTCGCAGATCATCAATATGAGTGTCGGCTTTTTTGGAATCCAGTTTGGTTGGGACCTCCAGCGTGCCACCATGGGCCCAATCTACGATGTACTCGGTGCCAACCCCGATGATATTCCACTGCTGTTCCTGGCTGCGCCTTTAACCGGATTGATCGTTCAGCCGATTATTGGTTATTTAAGTGACCGTACCTGGCATCCAAAGTGGGGGCGACGCAGACCTTATTTTTTTATTGGAGCCGTATTAAGCTCGATCGCACTCATTTTCATGCCGCATAGTTCGGCTTTATGGGTTGCAGCGGGGTTGCTCTGGGTATTGGACGTTTTTGGTAACGTGGCCATGGAGCCGTTCCGGGCCTTTGTTGCGGATAAATTGCCCGACAGCCAATTGAACCGGGGATTCATCATGCAAAGTCTGATGATCGGATTGGGAGGAAGCATTGCTTCTGCTCTGCCGTGGATTTTGCGGAACTGGTTTAGCATGGCTAATACTGCAGCTAAAGGCGTGATCGCAGACAACGTTCGGTTCTCCTTTTACATAGGCGCTTTTTTCTTCCTTGCAGCTGTACTCTACACGGTTTTCACAACTAAAGAATATCCACCTTCAGATATCAGTCATAAGGACAAGGTCACTGAATCCAATAAAGGCTTTGGAGGAGGCGTAAGAGAAATACTGTCCGCTATTCGAAACATGCCGCCCCGTATGCGCATCGTCTCCCTCGTTCAATTTTTCACCTGGCCAGGCCTTTTTCTCATGTGGTTCTATTATGCGGTTGCCGTAGCCTACAATGTATTTGGAGCAAAATCAGATATAGATCCTGCTTTCGGTGATGGAAAAGACTTTGCCGGTCTTACGCTGGCCTTTTATAATGTAGTAACCTTTGCTTTTGCCTTTGTTTTACCTTCTATTGCAGATAAGTTAGGCAGGAAAACTACGCATGCACTTTGCCTGCTCGCAGGGGCTGCCGGCTTGATCAGTGTGGCTTTTGTTACGGACAAGAATATGCTGTTTGTTTGTATGACCGGTGTGGGTATCGCATGGGCAAGTATTCTCTCCATGCCTTATGCAATGCTTGGTGGTGTACTGCCGCCCCACAAAGTGGGTATTTACATGGGGATCTTCAACTTCTTCATTGTTCTTCCTGAGATCATCGCTTCACTCGGCTTTAAGTGGATCATGAATAACCTGTTGAATAATGACCGTCTCCTGGCTGTCCAGGTAGGAGGATACCTTATGATCATCGCCGCATTGATCTCTTTCTTCTTTATTAAGGAAAAGAAAACGACGAGCGCACAGGATGAATTGGCCACTGAAGTTGCCATTCGCGAAGAGCGTTCGGTCTAATAAGTATTTGACTATAACGATTAGCTACATCATGAGAACCGTATTATTATCCTGCTTCTGTGCGCTCGGGCTGATCGCCGGTGCGCAGATGCGTCCCTCACGCGACCTCAACCTGATCGATGCCTATCCGACCAGCTGGTGGGTGAAGATGAATAATCCCAACCTCCAGGTCATGCTGCATGGGGAAGGGGTGGGCAAGGCCACGGCCGTTACCCTGAACTATCCGGGTGTCAGGCTGGCGAAGATCAACCGGGTGGAGAACCCCAACTACCTCTTCCTCGACCTCGTGATCGGGGCAACGGCGAAGCCGGGAACAATGACCTTCAACTTCCGCCTGCCCGAGGGTGAGGCCCGCGACCCGAACGTAAAACTTTTGTATGAGTTGAAAGCCCGCCGCGCGGGCAAGGGCAGCAGTTTCGCCCAAGGCGTCCGCTCACAGGATTTCATCTACCTTATCATGCCCGACCGCTTCGCCAACGGCGATCCTTCGAACGATCGCCTGCCGGGTTATAAAGACCAGTCGCTCAACCGCGACTCCATGTATCACCGGCATGGGGGCGATATCCAGGGCGTGATCGAGCACCTCGACTACCTGAAAGAGCTGGGCGTGACCACGGTGTGGATGACGCCCGTGCAGGAGAACGACATGCCTAACCGCACCGAGCATGGCTATGCGATCACCAATCACTACAAAGTGGACCAGCGCCACGGCGGCGACCAGGCCTATCACCGCCTGAGCAATGAGCTGCACCGCCGGGGCATGAAGCTGATCCAGGACGCCGTGTACAACCACGTTGGCCTGCAGCACTTCACCGTGCAGGACCCGCCCATGAAAGACTGGCTGCACCAGTGGCCGGCCTACACCCAGACCAACTATAAGGATCAGCCGCTCTTCGATCCGTATGCAGCTGCATCCGACCGCAAGCGCATGGCCGACGGCTGGTTCACGCCCCAGATGCCCGACCTGAACCAGGGGAATCCCTACGTATCCAATTTCCTCATCCAGCATGCCATCTGGAGTGTGGAAGAATTTGGCATCGATGGCTGGAGGATCGATACTTATATCTACAATGACCTGCCCTTCATGAATAAGTGCAACAAAGCCCTGACCGACGAGTATCCCGGCATTACCATGTTCGGCGAAACCTGGGTGCACGGAACGGCAGCTCAGGCGTATTTCGCACGCAATAAAATGGAGGTGCCGTTCAAGAGCAACCTGATCGGGGTCACCGACTTTCAGACAAACATGTACGGGATCGCGCCGGCGCTCAACCAGAACTTTGGCTGGACGGAGGGCGTTAACAAGCTGTACCAGACGCTCTCGAACGATTTCCTCTACCAGGACCCCATGAATAATGTCAACTTTCTCGACAACCATGATATGAGCCGCTTCCTTTCGCAGGTTAACGAGGACGTAGATAAGCTCAAAGTGGGGATCGGCTGGCTGCTCACCACCCGCGGAATCCCGCAGATGTATTATGGCACCGAGATCCTGCTCAAAGGCGTTAGCAACCCGGACGGCCTGGTTCGCGGGGACTTCTGGGGCGGCTGGAAGGACGACAAAGAGAACAAGTTCACGGCAGCCGGGCGAACCGAAAAGGAGAACGAAGTGTACAACTGGACCCGTACCCTGGCCAACTTCCGGAAATCATCCAGCGCGATCCGGACCGGCGCCTTCATGCAATACGTTCCTGAAGATTGGGTCTACACCTATTTCCGGTATGATAAAAAGCAGACGGTAATGGTCGTGATGAACACGGCTTCCTCCGAACGCAAGCTGGATCCGAAGCGGTTCGCGGAACGCATTACCGGCTTCTCCCGCGCCCGCAATATTGCGGATGGAAAAAAGCAGGCACTGAACGCGGAATGGACACTGCCAGCGAAGTCGATCTGGGTGCTGGAACTGGAGAAGTAGGCAATTGGGAAAAGGCAGTAGGCAATGGAGGATCGAACCGGCGAAGTCGCTGTTTTATAACTTTCGGTTTCGCATATCCTCCACTTTTATGATGCTCACGATCAATAGGGGACCTATTGCCTATTGCCCACTGCCCATTGCCTAGATAACAAAGTTCATCATCTCCGCCCGGCCGTAAGGTCCCCAGCTCTTCAGGGCTTTCTCGATCTGCTGGAGCATGGCGCGGCGGGTGGTTTTCTTCCCCTTTGTCTCGGGCTTCACCTTGTTCATGTCCACGCCCTGCACCTCCACCTTGGTCGCGAACCAGGTGGCATGGATGCGGGGGAAGCCGAGTCCGAGGATCATGCCGGGAAGGCCATGGATGCTTTCGGGGCCGCCGGTGATCAGGATCTCGTCGGTATAAAAAGCGAAAACGGCCAGTGTGTCATCAACGAAACCGATTGCCTTACGGCATTCGTAGCCGGCGATCAACCGAGTGTCGGCGGTCAGCTTCCAGCGGATATGCAACAGGCTGTCCTCCACCAGGAACACTTCTTCAAAAACCTGCTTCCTGTTCACCGAGCGGTGCGCCGAATAGTCGGTATAAACCACATTTTTATCGGAGCTGGTATTGTAAAATCCCTTGTTCTGATCCACTTCACGTCCGGGCTTATATACCGAACGGGCCGTATCGCCCATGAAGTCGAAATAGGAGACGATGGATTCGGGCAGCCGGTCCTTGATCTCTTCATACCACTCGGGTTCGGTTGCTTTCACCAGCTGGCGCACATAGATCGTCTTTTCAAATTCGATCTTCACTTTAGGCTGAAAGCTGGTTTGCGCCGAAGCGGTGCCGGCAAGAAACAACAGCAGGAATAGTAATTGGGTTCTCATGTTATTCTCCTCCGGCGGTTTTGGTAAAGGAATACTCCAGTTTCAACAGGAAATACTGGCCTACGCGTGAATAGCGGTTTTCGGTAATGAAGTTGGAAGAAATGTTCCGGTCGAAGCCCCGGTTCATATTGAGGATGTCGTTGGCTACGATCG
>CBHWDR010000151.1:0-7145 GCA_966112575.1 uncultured Chitinophagales bacterium | reverse complement strand
AAAGCGACCACCCTCAGAAAGATACGATAGCTGAACCCCCTGATTGATCCTGGTACCACCGCCCGAACTGCTGCGCAGAAACTGGGGCGCATAGCCCAGGGATAGCCAATTTCCTTTCGATGAGGGTTGAGCACATGTCAAATTACAACATGCCATACTACTTAGCAAGGTGCAGACCAGCAGGCTTTTAAATATCCATGTCGAACGTTCGCGATAGAAGTATACTAAGTTAGCGTTACCCATTTAATTCCTCAATTTATAGCAGTTATTGGTACGCCAACGCTAACTTGCAGGCATGTTTTGAAAAGAACGACGATGCTCTATCCAGCGTACAATAAGTTGGATAAGCAAAAATCAAGTTTTGACAAACTGTTTATATAACTAATAAATGTTTGTAGATTAATGCAGATAACATTTTTCAACATAAGTGTTACATTTTATATATTCATTGCATTTTTAAGTATTCCAGTTTCTTTCGCCCTTAAACGGATTTTTAAATTAAATCTGACAAGTACTCGATATAAATTGGTGAAATATATTATGCTCTATATTGCAACTTTTTCAATGGTTCTGTTTTTAGTACTTCTTTTAGTCTTCCTCATTGGCTTACAGTAAATGCATTACTTATAACTCATGATCAATCGAGATAGTCTTCATTTATAAGTTGAACGACGAATCCATTGTTAACATTGATAAATTGAATTGATTCTCTCAAAGTTTTCAAAAGCGTTACCAAATCTTCCCAGCCCGAATTTCCTTCATGAACAATGTATGTCGACAATATTTCTTGACCAGATAGTGTTATAGCATATTTTTCTGCATTCAGTATTTTTTTTTCAATCCCGTTCAAAGTCTTCACAGGCAATCCATGGCACGCATAGAAAAGATTTTTTAAATTATTCGGAAGATTAATAAAATAATAGAAATATTGGCACAGATTATGCCGATATCTAATATCTGTGTGATGCAACTCGAATTCTATAATATCTTTTGCCAATTCCAGTTCTTCATCTAAGGTGATTCCATTTACTCCGCCCCATTCGTCGTGTTTAAGATGACTCTCACTGCTATTTTTCGCGAGTGTGTTGTACATATTGTTCAACGTAGCGAAAAATAGCTCCCCTTTCTGCCCAAACGCAATGTTAGCCTTAATTTTTTCGTACAGTGAAATCTTTTCCTTATCAAAATTCAACACATACATATTTAGTTATTTTTTCTTCTTCGTGATCTACGTGGTGATTGTAAGCCTTTTTCCTTGATTGCTTCTCGTACTGTATCATAAGCACTCCATAGCTCACGACTTGCACTTGTATAAAGATTCTCCTCCAAGCGCAAATACTTGTTGTAGTTTATAAATTTACCATACATCAATTTCAGTCGCTTACCGAAAACAGGATCATTGGCAACCTTTTTCCAGACCTCGGAATCAACTACTAAAATACCTATAGTTTTCGAGCCTTCAGATCTTTCATCAATTTGCTGAAGTCCTCGGACTAAACCGTAATACATTGTTTCGACATCACCTAATGGATTAAAGTTTTTAACTTCATAATTGATCGTGTAATAGCCTTCGTCCGTGTAAATATCCAACGGCTTCTCTGAACCGTCAAAATTGTAGCTGCGAATTCCCAAGGCATGTTTTGTAGTTAGTCCTGGAAGGATGTTGCCAGAAGTGTAGACCTGCATAGTAGATTGAATATCAACCTGCTTTCCTTTAAAACGCTTGCCCATTTCTGTGCCTACAATTGGAACGCCAGGTCCCGGAATCGTATTCGTTCTTGGAGCATAAGCGACAGTAAAGTCTGTCATTAACCTTTTGAAGACCTCAGCTTCGCCAAAAGCTCCAATTAGCTTGTTGAAAGTCCCTTCACTTGATTGGTTGTTAGCGAATAAGTAAAATTGGTGTGGTGAAGTGTTGTTGGACATGTATAATGCATAGAAGGCAGTTGGATGCTTTAAAAAAAGTTGTATTGTTACGTAGAAGGGTGGTAAATCCGGACCTGCTCCATCCTTGTCGACAAATTTTAGTGGATTATTAATGGCATATGAGTACGGAGCATGATCCGGGTAAAGATTAAATTTCGGATCCACGCTTAAGAACCTTCCAATCCTGGGATCATAGATCCGCATACCGTAATCCTGTTGTCCGCCCTCTCCATCTACCTCATTATCGTTCTCTTTGCCGTTAAACCCATACCGGTGAAGGCTTCCAGCGGCATACTTGCGGCCGGGCATCAGCATCCCGAACGGATCATAATGTGAAACAGGATCGAGAAAAATTAGGTCGGCGAATAAGCGGATCGTTTACATTCTAGAACCCGGGCTCAATGAAGGGTTGCATGCGAGGTGTTTTCAGCAGCGGCCATCATGGCTAAAAATTTTAGCCGTTTCCTATGAATGAACGCAGTTACCCTTTTGTTACGTGATTGCTGGCCTATTGTTCCCCATGGACAAAGTGAAGTGAACCCTATGGTGCCGGTATCGTTCATAAAATTGGCTGGGGCAGGGTAAGGGAAGGGCAGGAGCCGGTGTATGATTATGACATCAAGATAAATTTGTATATCGAAAACCAGCTTTGTACCTTGACTCTATGGCACCACAGGTCGGACCAATCAAGATCACGGGAACGATCGATGATCTCGTCTTCTATGAGTCGGGCGGGGTGTACTATGTAAAGACCAAGCCATCCATCAGCCGCCGACGATACAAGCGCAGTCCCTGTTTTGCCAACTCACGCCGTTCCAATAAGCGCTTTGGCGGGGCCAATCGCCTGGCCAGCCGGGTGTACCGGATGGTGGCCAAAGAGGCGAAACGCCGCGACCTGTTTCGGTACCTGGCGTCGCGCGCCATGCAGCTGGCGAAAGAAGGCCTGGAGCCCGCCACTATCGAAGACCGGCTGATCCAGTACCTGCGGCGTGTAGGCGTGCCCATGATCGCGGAGCTGCTTCCGGAAAAATGGAAGCCGGCGCCGTTGCCCGATTCAAACCTTCCTTTCGAGTCCCGCATTTGTCCGCAAATTTTCCCTGCGCCCGCCCTACCTTCACCGCTTCACGATGGAAGCGATCCGGGAATACGAAGAAGGGCTCTTGCCCCCCGCACCCGAGCCCCTGCCGGGAAGCGATCCGCAGGGCTTGCGGCTCGTGGTGCTGAAGTCGTTCCGTTTTCACAAGGCACTGCAGCTCGAGCTGTATGAAGCCGCGCTCACCAGGGAAGGCAAGCTGCGCAACCCCCTGAAGCGCATCGAGCCTTCCGATGCCGCATTGACCACCTCGGATCCGGAAGCCCTGCTGTTCTACGCCTGCCTGGGCCGATTCCAGCAGATCCCGACCGCGGCTCCCAGTGCGGCCGATTTCCGCGCCTTGAAAACGATCATCAAAAACCCGCTCGGCCTTTCCTTCTACCGCCACGATCCGCAGTTTTCCGAAAACCTCAGCGCCGGTTCCCTGCGGCCGGTGGCCGTGGGCCAGGTGCTCCGCGACCTGTCGCTGCAGGTGACGAAGGAAGGGCGACACTACCGCATCATCCCCCGCGTGCAGGTGGGTGGGCGCTTCGTGGAGCAGGATGAGCTCCAGCCCCTGTTTGATTATTTCCTGCGCCTCGGCGAGGAGCTGCTGCTGGTGGACCGGCCGGCACTTATGCGCATCCTGCGCTTTTTCAATGGCCGTTCCTTTCTCGAGATTTCCGAGGCCCTGTTCCCGGCTTTCGAAGAGCGCATCCTGCGCAAGCTCGAAGACGAGATCCCTGTGATCCATACCTACGTGGAGGAGGCTACGCACGAACAGATCGAAGCGGCCGGCCTGGAGGGTGCGCAGGAGCGCATCATCTACCTCACCGACCTCGATCCCTATGTGCTCATCCGCCCGGTGATGCGCTATGGCAGCACCGAGCTGCCCCTGCGCAGCCAGAAGCAGCTCTACCTACCCGACGCGCGCGGCCGGCTCATGGCCCTGCCCCGCGACGAGGCAGCCGAAGACCGCTTCATGAGCATCCTCCTGCGGCAGCATCCGCTGTTCACCGAGCAGCTGGAAGACAGCCTGCCTTATTTCTACCTCCATCGCGACCGCTTTCTCGATGAGAACTGGTTTCTCGAAGCCTTTCACCAATGGCGGGAGGCCGGGATCACCATCTTCGGTTTCCGCGAACTCAAAGGCAATAAGAAAAATGCGCATCAGGCGGATGTACGCGTGCAGGTCCGGAGCGGCCTCAACTGGTTCAACGCGCAGCTGCAGGTGGCCTTCGGCGCACAGCGCGCTACGATGCAGCAACTGCAGCAGGCCCTTCGCAACAAGAGCCGCTATGTGACCCTCGATGATGGCAGCCTGGGCCTGCTCCCCGAAGCCAGGATCGAGCGCATGAAGGCCTTCTTCGAGGCCGCGGAAGTAGTGGAGGAGGAACTGGTCTTCGCGTCTGCGCAATTCGATACCGTGGACCAACTCTTCGAACGGTCGGAGTGCGACGCGGCCGTGACCACAGCGATCCAGGACTTCCGCTCGCGGCTGACGCAGATCGAC
The DNA here is from genome assembly GCA_966112575.1 of uncultured Chitinophagales bacterium. Taxonomy (GTDB): domain Bacteria; phylum Bacteroidota; class Bacteroidia; order Chitinophagales; family Chitinophagaceae; genus Flavisolibacter. The sequence continues at coordinate 2,634 of CBHWDR010000151.1, read as the reverse complement.
ACCATCGAAGCCGTAGCGCCACCGGCCGGTCTGCGTGCCCGCCTGAGCCGCTACCAGCTGCAGGGATTGAGCTGGCTCCGTTTCCTCGACAAGCACGGGTTCGGCGGGATCCTGGCCGACGATATGGGACTGGGCAAGACCGTGCAGGTGATCGCCCTGCTGCAGCTGTTGAAGGAAGAAGGCGGAAAAGAAACGCACCTGGTCGTGCTGCCCACCTCCCTGCTCTTCAACTGGCAATCGGAGCTCGAACGTTTCGCGCCCGGGCTGCGGGTGCACCTCCTGTATGGTGCGGGGCGTGAGCGCTGCACGAAGGGTTTTGAAGACGTGGACGTGGTGCTGACCACTTACGGAACCCTGCTGTCGGACAGCAATTACCTGCGGCGCTATGCCTTCGGCTACGTGATCCTCGACGAAGCCCAGCAGATCAAGAATACGGATTCGCAGAGCTACCGGGCCGTGCGCCTCCTGCAGGCCCGCAACCGCCTCTCGGTCACCGGCACGCCCATCGAGAACAATACCCTCGACCTCTTCGCCCAGGTCTCTTTCGTGAACCCGGGGCTGCTGGGCAACCGGCGGTATTTCCGCGATGTGTATTCCAATCCCATCGACGTATTCGAAGACCGGCGTCGGTCGGCCGAGCTGCAGCGCAAGGTGGCGCCCTTCATTCTTCGGAGGACGAAGGCGGCCATCGCCGGGGAGTTGCCCGACAAAACGGAGCAGGTGCTGCTTTGTCCCATGGGCGCTTCGCAGCGCACCATGTACCTCGGCTGCGAGCAGGAGTTGCGCGATTACCTCGAAGGCACGATGAAGGACGAGGTCGAGCGCAGTGCCATCCATGTGTTGCGCGGCCTCACGCAGCTGCGGCAGATCTGCGACGACCCGAGGCTGGTGAAGAGCGATACCCTGCGGGGCGAGGGCTCGGCCAAGCTGCAGGTGCTGCTGGAGCAGATCGCCCTCCGCGCGCCGCAGCAGAAGATCCTCGTGTTCTCGCAATTCGTTTCCATGCTCGACCTCGTAGGGCAGGAGCTGGACGGCACCGGTACCCGATACGTCCGGCTGACCGGCGCTACGAAGGATCGCGCTGAAGTGGTGCGCCAGTTCCAGGAAGATGAAAGCGTGCGGGTCTTCCTACTCAGCCTCAAAGCCGGGGGCACGGGTCTCAACCTCACGGCGGCGAGCTGCGTGTTCCTCCTCGATCCCTGGTGGAACCCGGCGGTGGAGCAGCAGGCCATCGACCGCGCCTACCGCATCGGGCAGCACCAGAACGTGCAGGCATTTCGGCTCATCTGCCCCGACACGGTGGAGGAGAAAATCCTGTCGCTGCAGGAAAGCAAGCGCGCGCGTTTTGCGGGGCTGGTGCAGGGGGGAGAAGGCCTGCCGGCGCTGACGATGGAGGACTGGAAAGAGGTGCTGGGCGCGCGGCGACTATAAATGTCAAGTAAGCTTTTATAAATGATTTTCGTTTATCGCTTACCTTTCGTTTTCAGAAAACTAACTCTTATGCGCCTCAGTTTTTTTCTTTTTTGCCTGCTTTCTAGTACCGTGCATGCCCAACAGATCAATTTTTCAACGATCGACGAAGTCCCATACGGTACGGTAGTTCGCTCGTTAAAAGCGAACAACTACTATTACTTGTTAATTGGAACAGAAGTATTTGAGCCAGATTTCTCGTTCCGATACGACCACAATAACGGCATTAAATCTATTGAGCTGAAAAAATACGATTCGCAATTAAAGGCGGTAAGTGAAAAGAAGTTGAGCTCTAGCCTAATACTGGATGCTATTTTTCCGACCGATCGCGATTTTATTGTTGTTTACCATGAGAAACGCTCATCAAAGCTTGTCGCTGGTCGAATGAACCCGGAGTCTGGCGAGATCAGTGGGATGGTTCCTTTACGAAATAGTTTTTTTTACTCAAGTCTGGGTGATTTCAGAAAGTTGACAAGGGAAGAGGTTACGATGCACGTATCGCCAAATAAAAATTATTATACACTCACTGAGTACGATCCAAGTGCAAATAATAACAAGAGTGCATCAGTCCTACATATTACCACATTTGATTCTTCACTTAAGGGTGCCGTAAATTTTGATGTTGAGTTCCCGACCGGACAACTGACGATTGTCGATTACAAAGCAATAACAGACAACGACCGTAATACCTATGTTTTTTATTCCATTGTGGAAAGGGGGCAAGGTCCTGTTCAAATGGTCATAAAATATGGACACAAGGGTGAGATATTACAAAAAGCCAAGATTGCGCTGCCGGCCGGTTCCGTAACAGAAAGGTTGTCCGTTTCAATACAAGATGGGCAAATAGAAGCAAGTTGTGCTGTTGCAACTAATGGCTCAACATATGATCAGCTGCTAAAAGGGTCAATTGACATGAAGACGTTGAAGTTTTCATACACGCCAATTTCGTTTTTAGAGAAGTTGACCCCCATACTCGAAAGTGATCTTACCTGGTATCAAAATATGGGGTTGAGCAGTTTTAATTATTGCGAACCTTATATTTTAAAAGATGGCAGTGTAATCTTTGAATTGGAACATCGACTATATAATCCTTCTACAACCAATTATTCGTTCAATGGTGGGATGCATAGTAACTTAAATATCAACATGGAGTTCGGACCTTGG
>CBHWDR010000150.1:0-7153 GCA_966112575.1 uncultured Chitinophagales bacterium | reverse complement strand
GCCATGCGTTATTATCTTGCTTTATTTACCCTCATTGTCTTTACCTGGGCCTGTACCGCCAACCGGAACCTGCATCGTACCGAGTTCATCTATCGGGGCGACGGAAAGCTGCAGACCCTGATCCTTCCCGTACCCCAGGGCTTCAACGACAATAAGATGCTCCTCGACACCAATGGCGGGAAGGAGCAATATTATTACTATCCCAACGGCGCACTCTTCTATTTCACCAGCAATGTTACCTGGAACACGGAAAACGATTCCCTCATGCGCGCGCAGCAGGGAAGCCGCTACAACCCCCGGCGTGCCTCTTACACCCATAAGGGCGTGGACGGGAACGGGCTTTACTGGAAAGAGATCCGGATCAACGACTTCCGCTACGGCTACTCCTATGTGCCGAAAGCCCTGGTAGGCCAGTTCGACGATGCCCTGAACACTATCCGTATCCGGTGAGTATAATTTTTGAAATCACTTCGGTATGAACCGGATCCTTCTGTTCCTCCTCCTCAGCTCGCTGACTTCCTGTTTTCTTTTTCGTCCCTACCGGGATGCGGAATTCCGGTTTACCGAAAACGGCATGGACCGGTCGCTACCCCTCGTGATTCCGAAGCGTTACGGGCGTTCGGAAACGGTCACCGACAGCAGCGGCAACCAGGTGCTGCTTTTCCACTACGGTTCTTCGCGGCTGTACTTTGCGCGGATGGCCGATACCAGCCGACCCATTCAATCCATCTATTACGGGAATAACCTTGCCCAGCAATACCTCGATGTACTGTTCTACAAGGGCATTGATTCCACCTGGCACTACTGGCGTGAGAGCCGGGTACCGGGGTTTCGTGCGGGCTATTTTAATGTGGACAAGGGACGCGACGGGCTCTTCGATTCCTCCGTCAATTATTTCTCGCTCCGGGCGCGGCCTCAGCGCTGATACATGCGGTGAAGCAGCCGCTTCACCATTCGGCCATTGATAAAGATGCAGAGAAAGGCCAGCAGCACTGCCGTGCCCATCACGGCCGGATGCAGCACCGTGTCCAGCTCTGGGCGGTTGTACATAACGTAGCGATGGAAGAAATACTGCAGCAGCTGGGTGAGCACCAGAGCGGCACCGACTACAATGAGGTAAACCGGGATAAAGCGCCGGGAAACCTGTGTGCTCAGCCAACGGGGCGAATACCCAAGCAGGAGCAGCAATTGCAAGGAATCGCGGCTCCGGGCGATCACCAGCTGGAGGTAAAAGGAGAACAGCATCATGGCCATCACCACCACCAGCAACCCAAAAACACCCAGCCCGCTGAAGATCCCCTGGAGCGCTTGCTTGGCACGGCCGAACTTGATCTTGTCCTTGTTCACCTTATAGTTCCTGTGATCCAGGTAGGAGATCAGGTCGGTGTTGTTGGCATCGGCCGTTTTTACATAGAGGCGGGAATAACCCTGGCCATCCACGTCGTCCAGGTTCTTGTTGACCCAGTCCAGGAATTCTTTGGGCACGAGTACCGAATTGATGCGGTCGGAAAAGCCTACGACCCGGCCTTTGAATGTTGCATCCCCGCGTTTGCCCGAGAGCTCGATCTGCAGGGGCAGGAGCATGGCAGTTTCGGGGGAGATCTGCGGAAGCCCCTGGGAAGGCGCGAACACATTCACCATCTCGAGGTAGTCGGAGGCAACGATAATGGGCACCGTCTGTTCGCCCTGGGCCCAGCGAAACGAAGGCGGCAGGGTGTCGAGGAAGGCCTGGTCGATGCTTTCGAGAAAGAGGTCGGTGGACACGGGCAGCAGGGCTCCGCCGCTGATCCGCACTTTCGGGGCATTGGAGATGAGGGGCGCCACATCACTCACGAAGGGCTGTTTCCGCAACTCCTCGATGTCGGCAGGATTAAAAAGGATATCCTCTTTTCTGCCCATGTTGTCGTTGGTGATCGTTTTGGTGATCGAGATATAGTCGAAGCCGTTCTTGCGGATATTGGTGCGGCCCATGAGCTGCCGGATGTTGACGAACATCTGGATCGAAGCCAGCAGCATGAGCACGCCAATGCCCAGGCCCAGGTAAGAAAAGAAGCGGGAGAGGGGATTGGTGCCGGTTTGCAGCAGGGGTTTTATGGGAGCAAAGGAAGGCTTCATGATCAGAGATGATAGATGCGGGTGAACGGATAGAAGTCGATGCGCTCCAGGTCGGCGAAAATGATGGCAGCGCCGCGTTTGCGGGCTTCTTCCACCATCAGCTCCATCGCCTTCTCGGCATTGCGGTTGTCGAGGTGGCTGAAGGGCTCGTCGAGCAGCAGGAAGTCGAAGGGCTGCATGAGGGCGCGGATGATGGCCACGCGTTGCTGCTCGCCATAGGAGCAGGTGCCGCAGCGCGAGCGGAGCTTGCCGCCGATGCCGAGGCGCTCGGTCATGACGGCGATCTGTTCTTCGGGGTGGTAGGGCTGGAGCTGCCGCTTGATATTGATATTGTCCCAGACGCTGGGCTCGGGAAAGAGCCGCAGGTCCTGGAGCACGATGCTCAGGTGCTGGCGGCGGTAATTGCTCAGGGCTTCGGGTGCAAGGTCCGGCACGCGGTTGCCCTCGTAGCTGACCGAGCCGCTGTATTCGCGGCGCAGGCCATAAAGGAAGTGCATCAGCGAGGTCTTGCCGCTGCCCGAGGGCGCCACGATCTTGACGAATTCACCGGGTCCGAATTCGAGCTGCTTGCCCCAGACTTCGGAGTGCTGTTTCCGGCCTTCGTCGAAATAACTGGGAAGAAGATTGTTCAGGGTCAGTTTCATACAAAAAGAAAAGCCACAGCACCGAAGGTATTGACGGGCTGTGGCTTTTAAAAATCGATTGATTATTGGGCCGGAACTGCGTCGGTCACTTTCACGTCGTCCTGGGGAGGAGGCATGTTCTTATAAGCTTCCGCGCGCTTTTTGCTGGCTTCTGCCGCCTTTACGCCACTCTGGTAGATCAGCTTCAGGCTGTTCACCGAGTTGTCGGTCAGGTTCACCACCATGTCCATCGTGGCAACGCCATCCTTGAAATCACCACCAGTGATGATCACATCTTTCCAGATCTTCGACATGGGCTCCATATCCTGTCCCATCATGAAGGGATTCATCGTGGAACCGGCCTGGATCATCTTTTGGAGGTCGAGGTACATGCCAAAGGGATGACCGGCGATCTTCGAGGCAAATACGGCGTTGTTCTTGCCGCCGGCCAGGAATTTCTGGGTAGCCTCGGCATTGTTGCTGAGTGCGAACCAGCCGCCCTGCGTATTATAGGTCATCGGCATCTCGGTGCTGGCTTCGTCGATCGTTGGCTTGGCCAGGTTGAACAGCTTTTCGAAAGAGGCCTGGTTGTTCACATTCGTCGCGAACAGCATTTTCATTTCGGGTTTGCTGCCGCCATAGTTCACCGGCATGCCGTCAGGTCCCATAACGGGCTCCTGGCGCTTCACCTGGAAGTCGGACATGGCGATCACGAACTGGCCATTGGTAGCCGTCACCACGTCGTCGAGGGTCAGGCCTGCACGACCGAGGTAGGAATTGGCAACGCCGTCAACGCCCATGGTCTTCAGGAATTCCCGCATGGTGGCCGGGTCGAAATTGGTGGCCATCACACCAAGGGCATTCTCCATCGGGATGCGGTTGAGCACATCCGCGCTTACGGCCTTGTTGGGCATTTTGGCCATCAGCTTGGTCATCTCTTCATTGTAGTATTGCTTCGACTTCAGGGCGATGCTGCCATTCTCGAAGTTGAGGGTCATGGCGGTGACATTGCCCTTCAGCATTTTTTCAAATCCGGGGACGGGGATGGGCATAGTGCCCGTAGGCGTGAAATACTCCTGGTTCATCCATACGTGCAGGTCGCCCGACTCTTTCATCAGGTTGGCGAAACGGCTGTCGTCGGACAGGCTCTCGTCGCCGCCGATGGCTACGATCTCCTTGGTGAACTTGCGCAGCGAGTCGAGGGTGAAGATCTGCGATCCGCTTCGGAGATCACGATGAACTGCTCTTTGTTCCAGCTGAGCACATCGTTGTCATCCACCTTGGTCCAGCTGTATTCGCCGTCCTTCTGGATCTGGGCTTCTTCGTTCTTTTTTACCAGGGCTTCGAAATTGGCCGCGTCTTTCACTTTGCCTTCAAAGACCATGTAGCCGCTCGCTCCACGCTTGCGCATGAACATGGCAAAATCGCCCTTCATGTCCACGCCCGAGTTCTCGGGGTTCTCCATGATCTTGCGCTTGAACGCGTCTTTTTCTCCTTCGAGGTCTTTCTTGAACCATTCCGAGCTCTTGATGTCTTCCCAGGAAAGCTTGGAGGTCAGGGAGGAAGAATTGATGTGCACGACGAGACCGGCGTCCTTAGGGATGGAGAGGCCGCCCGTAGCATTCTTGTTGTTGCAGGCGAACAGCAGGGTAGCCAGGGCCGCAGCAGTCAGAAAGGGTGTCTGTTTCATTCAGGGATTTTTGGTTGTGGCGTCAAATAAACGAAAAAGAAAGCAGGTCTGCAAACCCGGTGGAGGTTTGTTTCCCCGAGCGCAAATCCTTTACTACAGCGGTTTTCGCCTCCAGCTCGGCCGAGCCGATAATGATGATGAACGGTATGCTCTTCCGTTCGGCATATTTGAATTGTTTGTCGAATTTGGCCGTTTCGTGGAATAATTCCGCCGCCACACCTGCGCCCCGCAGTTCCTGCATCAGGCCATAGGCCGCGCGGCTTTCGTTTTCACCCAGGTTGAAGAACAGGGCCCGGGTGCCTTGCGCCACCGTATCGGGAAACAGCTGCAACTCTTCCAGCACGTCGTAGATCCGGTCCACGCCGAAGGATACGCCCACGCCCGGAACATTCGGCACGCCGAAAAGGCCGGTGAGGTCATCATATCGGCCACCGCCGCCGATCGAGCCGATCTTCACCTCCGCCGGCGCTTTCACCTCGAAGATGATGCCCGTGTAGTAGTTGAGGCCCCGGGCAAGGGTGAAGTCGAGGAAGAGGTGAGCAGAGAGAGGGGAGACAGGAGACGGGAGATTGGAGATGGGAGACGGGAGTTCCTGAGCATAGTTCCACACAAAGCGCAGCTCTTCGATGCCGGCGCGGCCGGTTTCGAGATCGCCAAGGAGGGCGGTCACGGCTTCCAGCTTTTCTTCATTGTTGCCTTCGATCTTCAGGTATTGCTCGATGATGTCCACCTGCTCCTGGCTGATGCCGCGTCCATACAGCTCTTCTTTTACTTTCTCCAGGCCGATCTTGTCGAGCTTGTCGATAGCAATGGTGATGTCCATCATCCGCTCGGCGCCGCCGCATTTTTCGGCCAGGGCCGACAGGATCTTCCGTGAATTGATCCGCAGCTCGTAGCCCTTCAACCCAAGGCGGGTGAAGACCTCGTGGTAGATATTGGCCAGCTCGACTTCATTAAGCAGGGAGCGCGAACCCACCACGTCGGCATCGCACTGCCAGAACTCGCGGTAGCGTCCCTTCTGCGGCCGGTCGGCCCGCCACACCGGTTGCCTCTGGTAGCGCTTGAACGGAATGGGCAGCTGGTTATAATTCATCGCCACGTAACGGGCGACGGGAATGGTGAGGTCGTACCGGAGCGCGCGCTCGGTGAGGTCCTTCGTGCTCTTGCCTTCCAGCGCTTTCTGAAACCCGGCTTTCGCCTTTTCTTCGTTCTTCGGATCGCTCAGTCCATTGTTCAGGATCTTGAAGATCAGCTTATCGCCTTCTTCGCCGTACTTGCCCATCAGGGTCTCGACGTTCTCCATCGCCGGCGTCTCCAGGGGCTGGAAGCCGTAAAGCTCAAATACGGAGCGGATGGTGTTGAGAATATATTGCCGCTTGCGCACCACTTCGGGTCCGAAATCACGGGTGCCTTGAGGAAGGGAAGGTTTCATGGAAGTCAAAATTCAAAATTCAAAAATATAGGAGAAGGCTTTTAGCCGTTAGCCATTAGCCCTTGGCCAACCGCCAATAGCTAACGGTCAATGGCTAACGGCCATACTTCTCCACGATCGCCGTGCAGGCTTCGTCGATCAGTTGGTAGACCTCGTGGTAGCCGGGCTCGGGCCCGTACCAGGGATCGGGAACGGAGCGCTGTTCGCCGGGGTTCACCTCGTTGAGCAGCAGGTCCACCTTGTCTTCATCAAAACGGTCACGGGCGATGCGGCGCATCTCTTCGATCACATCATCGGCCATCGCGTAGATCTTGTCGTACCGCTCCATGTCTTCTCTTACGAAGTTGCGCGCGCGTTGCGCGCAGATGTCGATGCCATTGAGCTGCGCAACTTTCTGCGACAGCGGATGCGGGGCTTCACCGGTGTGATAGCCGTTGGTGCCGGCGCTCTCGATCGTCCAGTTGAGGCCCGCCTCTTTCGCCTTGTGCTTCAGAATGCCTTCTGCCAGCGGGCTGCGGCAGATGTTTCCCAGGCATACCATCAGGATCTTCATGCGCGCGAAGGTACGGAGCGCCCGCACCTGCCCCGGGCAAAATTCTTTATGGAATTCGCCGCCCTCTTCCATCTTAATAGCAAGCACGTGCAGATCCCTATTTTCTAACTGACTAAAACGGAGTACCATGACCAGCAAAGAAGTATTGCAGGCCGATCTGCTCGATATTGTGTTCGACAACCGCAACAAGCAATATGGCGCCTATACCTTGCGCCGCGACTACGACAAACGCTTACTCGCTTCCCTGGGCACCGCGCTCGGCATCGGGGCCCTGCTCTTCCTTTTCATTCCCTCCAATAAAAGTGAAGTCATACAAAAAAGCCGCATCGACACGGTCCAGCTGCGCCAGGCCTTCATCCCGGAAAAGAAGCAGCTGATCGAGCCACCGCGTCCTGCCCTGCCCGCCGCGGCGCCTGCAGCGCCCGTCAAATCTTTCCAGTACGTGGAGCCGAAAATTGTAGATCACGACCCGGTGGTCACCCTGCCCCCGCAGGATGACCTCTTTGGAAAAGTAGGCGCCACCACCACCGACGGGCGTGACCTTCCCCAGATGCCCCCGATCACCGATCCGAAAGGCCAAGGTGATGGCGGAGAGCCGGTGAAGCCTGCCGTTCAGGACCCCGCAGCACCCGTGCAGCAGGAGCCGGAATTTCCCGGCGGCATGAAGGCCTGGATCGCCTTCCTGCAGCGCAACCTCCGGGTGCCCGACGACCTCTCGGCGGGTGAAAAGAAACTGGTGC
>CBHWDR010000149.1:0-7157 GCA_966112575.1 uncultured Chitinophagales bacterium | reverse complement strand
GGATTGACGTCGCCGAACAATATGTCGGCAAGCGCATTGCCGCCCTGCTCACCCGGGTACCAGGCCAGCAACACCGCATCGGCATAAGGCGCCACCTGGGCTATATCGATGGCACTGCCTGCCGTCAGGATCACCACGATGGGCTTGCCATTCTTCTTCAGGCGCTCCAGCAGCTTGATCTGCGCCCTCGGCAGGCCGAGCGAATTGCGGTCACCGCCGTTGGAAAGAAAAGCATCGCCTTCCTCTCCTTCCGTCAGGGCGGTCAGTCCCAGCACCGCGATCGTCAGGTCGCACATGCCCGCCGCCCATTCGCCCGCGAAATGAACCGTATCGAGGTCGGTACAGCCCTGTTCATACTGTACCAGCGTGCCCGCATCCACCGCGCGTGTTATGCCTTCAAGAAAACTGACGTGATCGGTGCTCACCCCATGATAGTTGCCAAGCAGCGGCGCCGGTGTGGCCGCATTGGGACCGATGACCATGATGGACCGGTATTTCTGTTTGGAAAGCGGAAGGATGCCGGCTTCGTTCTTCAGCAGCACCATGCTTTGCTGCGCAGCCTTTCTTGCCAGCGCCACGGCCCGTTCACTGTGTACGTCGGCCTCACCCAGCTTCGACCAGGGATCGCTGCCCGGCCGGTCGAAGAAACCCAGTCGGAACAGGGTGGCCAGCGCAGGACGTAAAGAGGCATCCACATCAGTTTCATTCAGCAGCCCCTGCCCGATCGCTTTGCCCACATTTCCCTGCAACAGGCCGGAACAATCCATATTGATACCCGCTTTCACGGCGGCAGCGGTCACGGCCACCGGTCCATCCATCACCTTGTGCTCCTTGAAAATATCATCCAGGGCCCAGCAGTCGGTAACCACGTGGCCCTTGAAGCCCCACTCCTTGCGCAGGATCCGGTGGAGCAGCACATCACCCGTGCAACAAGGCTCGCCGTTCACGCGGTTGTAGGCGCACATCACGGCTTCCACCCGGGCATCTACGAGCGCATGGAAGGCATAGAGATAGGTCTCGCGCAGGTCTTTTTCATCCACCAGGGCATTGAACGAGTGCCGCCCCGCCTCGGGCCCGCTGTGCACTGCGAAGTGCTTGGCGGTTGCTGCCGTTTTCAGCAGGTGCGGATCAGAACCCTGCATGCCCCGTACAAAGGCAGTACCCATCCGGGACGTCAGGAAGGGATCCTCGCCATAGGTCTCCTGTCCCCGCCCCCAGCGCGGATCGCGAAAGATGTTGATATTGGGCGACCAGAAGGTCAGTCCCATGTACTGGAGCCGGCTGCCCTTGCGCGTGGATAGATTGTATTTGGCCCGGGCCTCCGTGGAGATCTGCTCCGCCACCTCGAAGAGCAGGCTGTCGTTGAAAGTGGCGGCCATGCCGATCGCCTGCGGGAAGACCGTAGCTTTGCCGGCACGCGCCACCCCATGAAGGGCTTCGTTCCACCAGTTGTAGGCCGGGATGCCGAGGCGGGGCACGGGCTTCGACTGGTAGCCCATCATCGAGATCTTTTCTTCCAGTGTGAGCTGCAAGAGCAGGTCATTCACCCGGGCCGCAACCGGAAGCCGCGCATCGCGGAACCTGGGCACCTGGGCAAAAAGCGCAGTGGTCAGGAGGAAGAAAGCCGGCAGTAAGATTCGCTTCATCGAAAGGAATTATACCCTCAATTTAAAATAGTTCGCACTCGATGTTTGAGAAAGGAACGCAGATGACGCAGATGGTCATGATGAACGCAGATGAAATTCTGCTTCCAAATTTGAAAAACCGGATCATCGTATTTCCATCTTATAGATCATGACCATCAGCGTTCCCGCTTTGCCCGTTCGCAAGTGAATATCCAATTCGTGTGAATTCATTCAATCCGTTCGATCCGCGTTCTTTCTCTACTGAAAAAGCCGCTCATTCGCACGCGGCCCCATTTCAAACACCAGCTTTCCACCCTTCATCAGGGCCGCATGCTCCAGGAAGGGTGTCTTCAGCGCCACGCCGTTCAGCAACACGCGCTGCACATGCACATTGGTCGTGCTCTGCCCTTTTGCTTCAATGGTGAAGGTCTTTCCATTTTCGAGGCGGATGGTTGCTGATCGGACCAGCGGGCTGCCGATCGCGTACTGACCCGAGGCCGGCGCCACCGGGTAGAAGCCCAGGGAGGAGAACAGGTACCAGGCGCTCATCTGCCCGCAGTCGTCGTTGCCGCCAAGGCCGTCGGTACGCGGACGATACATCAGGGGCAGGATCATCCGGATGCGCTCGCCGGTCTTCCAGGGCGCGCCCGTCCAGTTGTAGAGGTAGGCCACATGGTGGGATGGCTCGTTGCCGTGCACATAGTTGCCAATAATGCCATCTCGACTGATGTCCTCGGTTTTTTCAAAATACTTGTCGGGCAGCTCCATCGTAAACAGTGAATCGAGGTGCCGCACAAAGGTTTCCTTTCCGCCCATCAGCCCGATCATCGCAGCCGGGTCCTGGGGCACATATAGACTATAGTTCCAGGCATTGCCCTCGATATAGCCCGACTGGTGCGTATTCAGCGGATCGAATTCTTTTTTGAAGCTGCCATCGGCCAGGCGCGGCCGCATGAAGCCGGAAGCGGCATCATAGACATTGCGGTAGTACTGCGACCGCCTGCTGAATTCATTAAAGATATCCTTCCGGCCCAGCTTCCTGGCCATCTGCGCGATGCACCAGTCGTCATACGCATACTCCAAAGTCTTCGACACCGAGGAGCCGGATTTATCCTCCGGCACATAGCCCAGCTTTTTGTACCAGGAGAGGCCTTCATACTGCTCGTTGTTCGCCGTCTTCACACAGGCCTCCAGCAGGTCCATTGCCTGTTCGCCCGCAGCACCCTTCAGCACGGCATCGGCCACCACCGGCACGGAATGATAGCCGATCATGCACCAGTTCTCGTTGGCATGATGACTCCACACCGGCAGCATATCCTGCGCGCTCTGCTTGTAGTGGGCCAGCATGGAACGCACCATATCCGTGTTGCGCTGGCTGTTGACGATGGTAAACAATGGATGCAGGGCGCGATAGGTATCCCAAAGGGAAAACGTGGTGTAGTTGGTAAAGCCTTTTGCTGTGTGGATGTTTTGATCCAGCCCGCGATAGCGGCCATCGACATCGCTGTAAACGGTTGGACTCAGAAAGGCATGATAAAGCGAGGTATAGAAGTTCACGCGTTCTTCCTCGTTGATCGGGTCGATATCGATCCGCCCGAGCATTCGGTTCCACTCCTGCTGGCCATCGCGCTTCACGCGGTCGAAATCCCAATGCGGCACTTCGGCGCGCAGGTTCTTCAGGGCGCCTTCGGTGCTTACGGGAGATAAGGCCACTTTCAGCTCCACCTGCTCGCCGGCCTGCACATCGAAATCGAAATAGGCGCGCAGCTGCCGCTCGATCATCTCGGTGAAATTCGAGCGCAGGTTGAACTTGCCCCAGAAGCCGCGGTAGGCTTCGCGGCCGGGCGATTGGTAGCCGAAGCTCTTGAACGGCCTGGAGAACGCGATCGCAAAATACTGGGTCCGCGTTTTGGCCCAGCCGTTCGTCTGCCGGTAGCCGGTGATCAGCGTATCGTTCTCAACGCGCACGAAGGTCCAGACGTTCTTGCCGTTGTAATTATAAATGCCGGAGACAAGATCGAGGATGATGTGGGCATTGCCGCCCTGCCCGAACGTATAGCGATGCAGGCCCACCCGTGTACTCGTGGTCAGCTCGGCTTCGATGTCATGGTCATCGAGATGCACCCGGTAATAATTCGGCTCCGCTTTTTCCCGCTGATGCGAGAAAGCCGACCGGAAGCCCGAAGCCGGGTCGGACGCCACACCTGGATTGAGCTGCAGATTGCCCATGGTGGGCATGATCAGCACATCCCCCAGGTCCGAATGCCCCGTGCCGCTGAAATGCGTATGCGAAAAGCCCACGATGGTCTTGTCGGTGTACTGGTACCCTGCGCAATACTTGTAGATGTCGGGGTTGTACTTCCCGTCCACCTCATACATCAGGGTATCCGTGTCGGGACTCAGCTGCACCATCCCGAAGGGCACCGTCGCGCCGGGGTAGGTATGCCCCATCTTCTCAGTGCCAATGAAAGGATTGACATAAGGCAGGTAATTCTTCTGCTGGGCCTTTGCCGGCAGATTTACCATTAGTATAAAGAACAGGACAATACATTTCAACGACTTCATCTAATCAGAGTTTTATCTAACCTCTATTGGAACACGGAGACACGAAGTCTCGGAGACACAAAATTGTTTTATTAAATTTTGATTCATTATATGCCATCCACTCTAGCCATCCCATTCTTAAGCGTTTGAACCGTCCAACCCATCAACACTTAAGCCAACACATCTGTGTCTTTGTGTCTTAGTGACTCTGTATTGAAAAAAGCTTATCCCCTTCTTATCTTCTAATAAATGGCAAGCGAAGCGCCGCCATTCCTCGAAGCGCCGCCTCACCTGCTCATTGAAAAAGGCGCATCCTCCTTCTTCACGCCCCGGCTCTTATTCGGGGTCGCCGACATACCGAATTCCAACACCCCGCCCTTCAGCAGATCGAAATGATCCACCCAGTTGCGGGTATAGGCCGCGCCATTTCGGCGCACCGAGTTTACATACACCTGCTTCGCGCCGTTGGCGGGCGCCGAGATCACCAGGGTCTTGCCGTTATCAAAGCGGACCGTTGCTTTTTTGAAGAGCGGCGCACCCAGCACGTATTGGGTAGTGCCCGGACAAACGGGATAGAAACCCAGGGAAGAGAAGACATACCAGGCCGAGGTCTGGCCATTGTCCTCATCACCGCAATAACCGTTGGGCGTCGGCTTGTACAATTGATCCATGGCGCGGCGCGCCCAGTACTGCGTCTTCCAGGGCTGGCCGGCGTAGTTGTAGAGGTAGATCATGTGCTGGATCGGCTGGTTGCCGTGCGCATACTGGCCCATGTTCATGATCTGCATCTCCCGGATCTCATGGATAACGCCCCGGTAATAACTTTCGTCGAACACGGGCGGCATCGAGAACACCGAATCGAGCATCGAGGCAAAAGCCGCATCGCCACCCATCAGCTGCTTCAGCCCTTCGATGTCGTGGAACACGCTCCAGGTATAATGCCAGCTATTCCCTTCGGTGAAGGCATCCCCCCATTTAAAGGGGTTGAAGGGCGACTGGAAGCTGCCGTCCTTGTTGCGGCCCCGCATCAACTTCGTTTCGGGATCGAAGAGCTTGCGGTAGTTCTGCGCGCGGCGGGCATAGGAGTCGAGCTCCGCCTTCGGACGACCTAAAGCTTTACCGAGTTGATAGATCGTGAAATCATCGTAGGCATATTCCAGCGAGCGGGCCGCGCTTTCGTTGATGCCTATATCGTAAGGCACATAACCCAGTTGCTGGTAGGACGCCGCTCCTGCCCTGCCCACGGCCGTCATCGGGCCGGGGTTGTTCGCGCCTTTGATGAGCGCCGCATAGAGCGTGTCGATGGCATAACCGCGCAGGCCCTTGATATAGGCATCGGCCACTACCGAAGCCGAGTTGTTGCCCACCATGATGTTGCGAAATCCCGGCGAGCTCCACTCCGGCAGGAAGCCGCCTTCGCGGTAATCATTCGCCAGCCCCTCCTGCATTTCTGTATTGATGGCAGGATACAGGAAATTGAGGAAGGGATAGAGCGCCCGGAACGTATCCCAGAAGCCCGTGCCGGCAAACATCTTTCCCGGCAACACCTGCCCGTTGTAGGGGCTGTAATGCACCACCTTGTTCGCGGCATCGATTTCATAATGTTTCTGCGGAAACTGCAGCATGCGGTAAAGACAGGAGTAGAAGGTACGCGTCTGGTCCACGCTGCCGCCCTCCACCTGGATCTTACTTAACTGCTGGTTCCAGGCCTCCCGGGCTTTGTCGCGCGTCTGCTCGAAGCCATCCCTGCCCAGCTCGCGCTGCAGGTTGAGCTCCGCCTGCTCATAGGAGATGAAGGAGGAAGCTACCCGTAGGTGCACCTGTTCATCCCTGCGGGTGCGGAAACCGATCACCAGGCCGGCATGCTTTCCGGAAGCCTCGCTGCCTGCCTGCAGGCTGCTGTCCTGCCAGGCGAAGCTGCTGGTGAATTTTTTGTCGGTATAAATAACGAAGTAGTTCTTGAAATTGGCCGGCACGCCCCCGCTGTTGCGCGTGGTATAGCCGATGATCTTTCCTTCATCCGCCAGCACCTTCACATAAGAGCCGCGGTCGAAGGCATCGATCAGCACCCAGGAGGAATCCGACTGCGGGTAGGTGAACCGGAATTGCGCCGCCCGCTCGGTAGGACTGATCTCCGTGGTCACGTTCATATCCGCGAGGTAGACACTGTAGTAATAAGGCTTAGACACTTCCGCCTTGTGCGAGAACCAGCTGGCGCGCTCGTCCTCGCGAAACCGCAACCGGCCCGTCATCGGGAGGATGGAGAACTGGCCGTAGTCGTTCATCCAGGGTGAGGGCTGGTGGGTTTGCTTGAAGCCCCGGATCTTGTCGGCCGAATACTGGTAGGCCCAGCCGTTCCCCATGGGGCCTGTCTGCGGCGTCCAGAAGTTCATGCCCCAAGGCACACAGATGGAAGGATAGGTATTGCCGTTGGACAGCGAAGGCTTCGAATCGGTACCCATCAGGGGGTTGACCCATTCGACGGGATCGAAGCTTTGCGCAGGGGAAGACAGGCTGGCGAACGCGATCAGGAAAAGGCAGGCGATTCTTTTGTGCATGGCGATGAAGGGATTGCAGTCGCCAAACCTAGTCAATATTTCATTAACCCGACATGCCTCGCGCGATCAAGAATTACTGTTGACATGTGATTGCATTACTTGATCCGCATGAACTCTAGCTTACCCTCTTTCTGCCTTTTGCTCGAATAAATTACAAACAGATTCTTGTCTATCATTGTGCTACGATTTGGATGAACGTAGTCTTTATCAATTGTAATTGGTCGAATGTCATAAACCATGGTCTTCCCATTAGTCGAGAGATTCGACCTTACTAATGATCCTTTTCCATATTGACGCGGGCTGGAAGCATTATTATACAAAAGATTAATACCTTCCTGATCATCTACCCATTTAAGAGGGCCGATCGCATGGAAACCGTAAGCGTCAAATTGCCTTAACTCAGATTCCCGCCGTCTTACGTATAAATCCG
>CBHWDR010000148.1:0-7169 GCA_966112575.1 uncultured Chitinophagales bacterium | reverse complement strand
GGCAGCGGTCATCAGGTCGCCGCCCCAGGCACGTACCTCGGCCTGATGGTCGAGGCGCACCAGTTCCTTAATGAGGTTGCTGCCATGCAGGTCGCCCGATGCCTCCCCGGCGATGATGTAATATTTCATAACCCGAAGGGTGAACTCAGATGAACAATTTGAGCAGGAGCACGCCGATGCCGTAGATCAGCGTGACGGCGAAGATGCCCCGCGCCGTGCGGTCGCGCGAAGTGTTGATGTAATAGGTGAAGAGCGCAATATTGCCCACCAGGCACCAGACCCCGAAAAACGTGATCAGCTGTTTCTTCTGGAAAAAGCTGGTGAGGAACTCATCGAAGTCGTAGTCTTCCTGGAAACGCAGGAAGTAGAGCAGGATGAGCACGAGCATCGGGGTAATGAGCCCCAGCAGGAGGCCCAGCTTCAGGTTATCCTTGGCCAGAAAAAATGTTCCAGTCTTTTTCAAGTTGTTCTTTTTGTTTGTAGTGGGTCAGGTCGAACTGCACCGGCACGAGGCTCACATAGTTGTTGGCCAGGGCCCATACGTCGGTATCGGTGCCTTCGTCGAAGTTAACGAACTCACCGGTTAGCCAGTAATATTTGCGGCTGTGCGGGTCGATGCGCTCGATGAAGTCCTCCTCGTATTTCGCGTAGGCCTGGCGGCAGATGCGGATGCCTTTGATGTCGTCGGGTGTCCCGATCGGGATGTTCACATTCAGCACGCAATGCTTGTCGGGAACCGACTGCAGCATCTGCTCCACAATGATGCGGGCGTATTTGCGCGCGGCGGAGAAATCGGCTTCCAGGCTGTAGTCGAGCAGGGAAAAGCCGATCGAGGGAATGCTTTCAATGGCGGCTTCCACTGCGGCCGACATGGTGCCGGAGTAGATCACGTTGATCGAGTGGTTGGCGCCATGGTTGATGCCCGAGAGGCAGATGTCGGGCTTCGAATGCAGGACCTTGTCCACGGCCAGCTTCACGCAGTCCACCGGCGTTCCCGTGCACTGGTAGGCTTCGATGTCGCCGAAGAGATGCACGCGGTGCAGGCGCAAGGGCACGCCGATCGTAATGGCATGTCCCATGCCCGACTGGGGCTTGTCGGGGGCCACCACTACCACCTTACCTAGGTCCTTCACCGCCTCGATGAGGTTACGGATGCCCGGGGCCGTGATGCCATCGTCATTCGTGATCAGGATCACCGGTCGCTTTTGTTCTTCTGCCATTCTTTGGTTTTTTTTCAAAGGTAATTACACGAATTATAACGGATTACACGAATTGGGTCGTTTCGATATCTTGATTCTTTCACGTGCTGATCGGTGCTTATGGTTCCGATAGGTGATTTCGGGATTATTGAAGGAAAAATGTTGGTGTAATTCGTTTCAATTCTTGTTCTTCTAAAAAAGTTAGTATTTTGCGGCTAAATAACTTAGCCATGTCTATTGCCAACAAAAACCTGAAGTACCTGCGCAAGCTCAGGGGTTGGACCCAGGAGGAATTCGCACAGAAGCTCCGCATCAAGCGATCGCTCCTTGGCGCCTATGAAGAAGAACGTGCCGAACCCCGTATCGACATCCTGGAAGTGGTGGCCGATATGTTCAAGCTCACCCTCGATGACCTGCTGCGCAAAGACGTGAGCGACAACAAGACCAATTACATCGCCCGCCGCCGCGCCCAGAAGATGGCCGCTGTGGGCGGACGTGCCGATATCCCCTTTGTGCCGGTGAAAGCCGCCGCAGGTTACCTCGCCGGTTATGCCGACCCCGAGTTCATCGATGAGCTCAACACCTTCACCCTGCCCATGCTCACCGGTGGCGACTACCGCGCCTTCGAGATCATCGGCGACTCCATGATGCCCACACCGAGCGGCTCCGTGATCGTAGGCGAGCGGGTGCAGAACCTGGAAGAGGTGAAGACGAACCAGACCTATATCGTGGTTTCCAAAACGGATGGCATCGTTTATAAGCGGATCCTGAAGAATAACCGCCAGAAGAACAAGCTCACGTTTGTTTCCGACAACCCGGCCTACCAGCCCTACGTGGTCAATGCCGAGGATATCGTGGAAGTCTGGCAGGCACAGATGATCCTTTCTAAGGCCAATACCCAGCCGCGGTGGGACGTGGATCAGCTGGCCGGACTGGTCAACAACCTGCAGCAACAGGTTTCTTCCCTGAAGAAACGGATGAATTAACCGGCGGTACCGGGGATAAGCAACGGAGGCAGAAGGATTTTTGTCTATATATTTACAAACTGCCAACCGATCTGCATGTTGAGAATTCTGTTACTTATTACCCTATGGTGTGCACCTGTATGGATGTGGGCGCAGCAACACAAGGAATTGAAGGCGGTGAAAGCCCGCCAGGCGCTGCGCATCGACGGGGTTCTCGACGACGAAGCCTGGCAGGCCGCACCCGTTATTTCCGACTTTATCCAGAATTTTCCCAAGTTCGGCGACCAGCCCTCGGCCCGCAGCGAGGTGCGGATCCTCTACGATAACTCCGCCATCTACATCGGCGCCTACCTCTACGACGACCCCGCGCTCATCCGCCGGCAGATCACCAGCCGCGACGGCGAGTCGCGCCAGGACTGCGATTATTTCTCCGTTTTCTTCGACACCTACAACGACCAGCAGAACGGGTTCCAGTTCCTCGTTACGCCTGCCAATGTGCAAACCGATGCCCGCATCGGTGGCGGCGGAGGCTCGGCCTTCGGCGATTTCGGCGACAAAACCTGGGACGCGGTCTGGGAGAGCCAGGTGAAGATCCGCGAGAACGGCTGGGTGGTGGAGATGCGGATCCCTTACCTTTCGCTGCGCTTCTCGAAGAAAGATGTGCAGACCTGGGGCCTCCAGGTGCTCCGGTATTTCCGGAGAACGAACGAGAACGATTACTGGAACCCGGTCAATCCCAACATCAACGGCTTTGCCAACCAGTTCGGCCGCTTCACCCAGCTGGAGAAGATCGAGCCCCCGCTGCGCCTCAGCTTCTCGCCCTACCTCTCGGGAGGCGTGCGCGTCAACCCCGACGGCAGCCCGATCAAGACCCAGTGGCTGCGCAATGGCGGCATGGATGTGAAATACGGCATCAATGAAAGCTTCACGCTCGACGCTACCCTGATCCCCGATTTCGGGCAGGTGGTCTCCGATAATATTGTCAACAACCTTTCGCCCTTCGAGGTCCGATTCAAGGAGAACCGTCCTTTCTTCACCGAAGGCACGGAACTGTTCAACAAGTCGGGGCTCTTCTATTCCCGCCGCATCGGTGCGGTACCCGGCGGATACTATGCCGCCAATGCTTTCGGCGCCTCCAACCCCGACTATGAGCTGGTGAAGAACCCTTCGATGACGCAGTTGTACAACGGCATCAAGTTCTCCGGGCGTACACCGAAAAAACTGGGGATCGGCTTTTTCAATGCGCTCACGGCGCCTATGCAGGCCCGGTTCCGCAACCGCGCCACGAAGTCGGATACGGTGTTCCAGACCGAGCCCATGTCGAACTACAACCTGATCGTGCTGGACCAGGCCCTCCGGGGACGGTCATCAGTGACCTTTACCAATACCAATGTGCTGCGCGAAGGCACTACGCGGGACGCAAACGTTTCGGCTTTCGACTGGTCGCTGTATTCGGTTGATAACCTCTATCGTTTCAGCGGTACGGCTCGTTACAGCAAGGTTTTCGGGAATACCCTTTACCGGGGCAACGAGATCAACCTGTTCTACGATACCGTGCGCATTGGCGGCCGCCTGATGGTGAAGCCCTATGACGGCTACAACACGACGCTGAACTTCGGCAAGGTGAGCGGGCGCTGGCAATGGTCGGTGGGCAACAACATCACCTCGAACACCTACGACCCCAATGACCTGGGTTATATCCAGTCGGCCAACAAGATCAACTACAACGGTGCGGTCAGTTATACGCAGTTCACGCCTACCGACCGCTTCATCCAGTACAGCTACAGCCTGAGCGTCGGCACGAACTACCTCTATAAGCCCTACCGGTTCAGTGAAGTGGAAGTGAATGCCTTTGCCTACTGGGTGTTCAAGAACTTCTGGGATGTGAACCTGGGCGTGAACACCTACCCTGTGAAGCAGCACGATTATTTCGAGCTCCGCACGCCGGGATTCGTGCTCGTGCGGCCGGCCGAAGTGACATTTTCATCCGGGGGCAGCTCCGACAGCCGGAAGCGCCTCTTCGGCGAGTGGTCGGGCCGGGTGGCGCTGCGCGATGCAAAGGACAATGGCTACAACCAGTTCACGCTGGGCAGCCGGTACCGGTTTTCCAACCGCGTGTCGATGAGCATCAATTACACCCGCCAGTACGAGCAGAACCAGCGCGGTTACTCCTTCCAGCGCGAAAGCACGGGGGAGCCGATCGCTGCCTTTCGCAATTACACGGAGTCGGTACTGACGGTCTCGGGCGTATTCAACATTACCTCGAGGCTGAACCTGACCTCGCGGATGCAGCATTACTGGAACAAGGTGCTGTACCAGGCTTATTTCAATACCAACGCCAAGGGCGACCTGGCCCAGCGTCCCTTCCTCGCGGGCAACAACGAGAACTACAACGGCTTCACCTTCGATAATTTCCTCACCTGGGATTTCCGTCTCGGCAGCCGCATGATCCTCGGCTGGAAAAACTGGCTCGGCGATTCCTATGCCATCGACGGCGCAGGGAACAACCGCTACCTGCAGAATTTCGGCAAGACCTTCTCCATCTCCCATGGCAATGAGCTCACGGTGCGCTTCATCTACTTCCTCGACTTCAACCAGCTGCGGGCTTCTAAAAAGGGATAAGCGCGGCGCTTCGCTTGCCTTGGTTCGCTTCGCTCCGTTTTTTTTCACCACCAAGACACGAAGGGCACGAAGAAGCACGAAGGGTTGTTGTTTTTTGAACCACAGAGACACAGAGACAGGGAGCGGCACAGAGATATTATTAAAACAAGGAGGCTAAAGGATAGAGATTTTCCTCCCGACACGTCGGGACCGCAGGCATCTGAGCTCGGAACTAGCGGAAAAGCAGGATGGAGTAGCAGTATTTATGCAGAAAGTATCAAGAGCAGTCTTCCCTACGGTAGCTGCGTTTGCTAAGGTACTACGCACAGGCCCCTGCGGGGCAGAAAATCGCTCACCGCAGGCTTACCCGCCTCGCCTTTCTAACTAACGGGCATAACCCTCCCGGCTTCCCTGTACTAACTATTGAACTCTTGAACCCTTGAACTCTTGAACTTCGCAAACTCGCAAACTCGCGAACTGCGAAAAAACCACGCCCGCTTCCGCTATCCCCGAATATCTTCGCGTCCGCATGCAGGCACCGGTTTCGTATAAGGTAAAAGCGCAACAGCTCTGGCTTTCGGGCGAGCGGGCCCTGTATTGGGAAGAGGAAAAAGCGCTGGTGGTTTCCGACCTGCATTTCGGGAAGACAGGCCACTTCCGGAAGTCCGGCATTGCTGTTCCGCAAAGCGTGTACAAGGAAGACCTGCAACGCCTGGTGAGCCTCCTCCATTACTTCCGGCCGCAGCAGCTCATCGTGGTAGGCGACTTCTTTCATTCCCATGCCAATATCGAGCTGGATTGGTTCCGCCGCTGGCGGGAGGATTTTTCGGAGGTGAAGATCACCCTCGTAAAAGGCAACCACGATATTCTCCACGAACGCTGGTATGCCGATACGGGCATCGATGTGGTGGAACCCGAACTGATCACCGGTCCCTTTCTTTTTACGCACGAGCCTTCGGTGGCACGGCCTGATGTGTACATATTCAGCGGGCATATTCACCCCGGTGTGGTGCTCCGAGGTGCCGGCCGGCAGTCGCTGCGTTTTCCCTGTTTTTATTTCGGACCCGATTGCTGCATCCTCCCGGCTTTCAGCAAGTTCACCGGCACGGTGGCCGTGGCCAAAGAACCCGGATCGGTCACGTACGCCATTGCCGACAAAACCCTGATCGCTGTTTGAGCAGGCAGCTGCATATCGCCTGGGACCC
Source organism: uncultured Chitinophagales bacterium (assembly GCA_966112575.1). Lineage (GTDB taxonomy): Bacteria > Bacteroidota > Bacteroidia > Chitinophagales > Chitinophagaceae > Flavisolibacter. Next base: position 1,199 of record CBHWDR010000148.1, on the reverse strand, counting down.
GATCTATGCCCATCCGCTGCCGGAAGGGCACCGCTTCCCCATGCTGAAATACGAGCTCATTCCCGGGCAATTGCTTTACGAGGGTACGATCGGATCAAGAAATTTATTTGCTCCCGCGCCTTGTCCGGATGAAGTGGTGCTGCGGACCCACGACGAGACCTATCTGCGCAAACTAAAGGAACAAACACTTTCGCCTTCGGAGCAGCGGCGCATCGGTTTCCCGCAGTCGCCCGAGCTCACGCTCCGGGAGCTGATCATTACGCAGGGCACCATCGATTGTTGCTGTTTCGCCCGGGAAAATGGCGTTTCGCTGAACGTGGCCGGCGGCACGCATCATGCCTTTCGCGACCGGGGCGAGGGCTTCTGCCTGTTGAATGATTTTGCCACGGCGGCCAACGAGCTGCTCCACCAGCGCGAGGCCGGAAAGATCCTGATCATTGACCTCGATGTGCACCAGGGCAACGGCACGGCCGCTATCTTCCGCAATGAGCCCCGCGTCTTCACCTTCAGCATGCACGGCGCGCACAACTACCCCTTCCATAAGGAGTCGAGCAGTCTCGATCTGCCCTTGCCCGATGGCCTGAGCGGCACCGATTACCTGGAGGCGCTGAAGAAAACCCTGCCCCGGCTGATTAAAGATTTCCAGCCCGACTTCGCCTTTTATCTCTCCGGCGTCGACATCCTGGACACCGATAAATTCGGAAAGCTCAAGGTGACACTACCCGAATGCGCCGAGCGCGATCGCTTCGTCCTTGAGCAGCTTAAGTCTAACGGCATTCCTTGCGTGGTAGCCATGGGCGGCGGCTATTCCCCCGACGTCAGGCGGATCGTCGAAGCGCACTGCAACACGTTCCGGTTGGCGAAGGAAGTGTTTGGGGTGGAGTGAGGGGTTCGCGAAGTTTGGGAAGTTTGCGAGGTTCGCGAGTTTGCGAGTTCGCGAGCTCAAGAGTTCAATAGTTCAATAGTTCAAGAGTTCAAGAGTTGAGGCATGGAACCTCATGCTCCCCTCTCCTTTGGAGAGGGGTTGGGGGTGAGGTCGTCCTCCGCGCCTCTGCGCGAAAATCATTCGTGCTGCTTCGTGCTCTTCGTGTCTTGGTGGTGAAGAAAAACACCGTGCGGTAAAAAATAGCTGTGCCTCCCTGGCTCTCTGCCTCCGTGTTCCAAAGACTACTAAAGCACCCGCCCTAAAGTGCGAGCGA
>CBHWDR010000147.1:0-7170 GCA_966112575.1 uncultured Chitinophagales bacterium | reverse complement strand
TTCAACAAAAATCACTCTTAAGCACTTCAGCTCATCCGCTCATTAGCTCATTAGCTCTTTAGCCAATTAGCTCATTCTCCCCTTGACCTATATCAAGGCTTTTTCTTACCGCACCTCAATGGCCGGAGGGCGGTTAGGGAGGTAGCTTTGTGTTCTCAATCGATGAATATGGCAGTGAAGAAATGTATCGCGGTGATCGGGCTGGAGACAGAGGCTGGAATGGCGCTGATCCGGTCGCTGGCCGCAGGGCCTTACCGCCTCTTGCTGTTCAAGCAGGAGGGCTGCGAGTCGGATGCCGCCGTAGACCGCCTGAAGGCCGCTTTCCCGCTTGCAGAGATCGAGATCATTGGCTGCGCTTTCGAAGCAGCCTGGGAGGCCGACGTGATCGTGCTGGCCACAGATGCGGCCGAGGAAGAGCCGGTTGCCCGCAAGATCCGCGAGGTGGCCACCCGTAAGCCCGTGGTTCGCATCTCCCTGCCCGGAGCCGTTCCCACCGATATACTGCAGTCCCTGCTTCCCGACAGCGAGGTCGTGACCGCCGACAGTTATGAGCAACTGATCCAGATTATATAAAATAAAATCTTAGAACAATGAAACGGATATTTACTACCCATGCCGGCAACTGGTCGGCGCTGATCGCCCGCCTCGCCCTTGGTCTCGTAGTTTTCCCCCATGGCGCCCAGAAACTTTTCGGCTGGTTCGGTGGCTATGGCTACGAAGGAACAATGGGCTTTCTCACCAGCAAAGCCGGCCTGTCGTACCCCGCAGCCCTCCTGGTCGTGCTCATCGAGAGCATCGGCGCGCTGATGATCCTCCTCGGCCTTGGAACCCGCATCGCCGCCCTGGGTATTTTCGGGCTCTTCGCCGGCATCCTCGCCACCTCGCACAGCAGCTTCGGATTCTTTATGAACTGGACCGGTCAACAGAAAGGCGAAGGCATGGAATATTTCTTTCTCCTGCTCGGACTGGCTCTTGTGTTGCTGATCACCGGCGGCGGAGCCCTGAGCATCGACAGCCTCTTCGCCCGTAACGCTGCGCCCGTGAAAAGCGGTCGCCTGCATCCCAATTACTCGATTTAATTAACCGTGATGAATACGCGCACCGCCATACAGGAATTGCTCCGCGAAGGAAAGCCTTCGCCGCTGATGCCCGTACTTTTCGTGGGCCACGGCTCACCGATGAACGGCATCGAGGACAATGTGTTCAGCCAGTACTGGCAGCAGCTCGGCAGCGAGATCCCCAAACCCTCGGCGGTCCTGGTGATCTCCGCGCACTGGCTCACCCGCGGCACGCGCATCACCGCCATGGAGTTTCCAAAGACCATCCATGATTTCGGCGGCTTCCCCCGCGCGCTCTACGAGGTGCAGTACCCGGCGCCGGGCGATCAGGAGCTGGCGAGCGAAGTGCGCGGCCTGGTGGCAACGACCCTCGTGGAAGAAGATCACGAGTGGGGACTCGACCATGGCGCCTGGACGATCATCCGGCATATGTACCCCCAGGCCGATATCCCGGTGCTCCAGCTGAGCATCGACCTCACCCGGGAGCCACGCTACCACTACGAGCTCGCTGCCGAGCTGATGGCCCTTCGTTCCCGCGGGGTGCTGATCCTGGGCAGTGGCAATATGGTGCACAACCTGCGGATGGTGGCCTGGGACCAGCTCGACAAGCCGGGCTTCGGCTACGACTGGGCGCTGCAGGTCAACGATACTTTCAAGCAACTCATCCGCGAAGGGGATCATGACCGACTGGTGCGGTGGGAAGAGCTGGGGGCTGAAACCCGGCTGGCCATTCCCACGCCCGAACACTTCCTGCCCCTGCTGTACACCCTCGGACTGAAACAGAAGGGGGATGCGGTTTCTTTTTTCAATGACCAGGCAGTCGGTGGTTCGCTCACCATGACCTCGGTGCGCCTTGGTTAAATGGGCGGGGTTTTTGTTGCAGTTATGCTGCCGAACCAATATCAGTGTTGAAACGTTAGAAGCAATTTTAAAAACTTAAAACCATCGATATGGCAATTACATGGAAGCTCGATCCGACACACTCGGAAATTCAATTCAAGGTGAAGCACCTGATGATCACTACGGTAACCGGCTATTTCAAGACCTTCGACCTAGAGGTAGAAACGGAAAACGATGATTTTGAGACCGCGAAGCGGATCGAATTCACTGCCGATATCAACTCGATCGATACCAATAACCAGCAACGCGATACGCACCTGAAGTCAGCCGATTTCTTCGATGCCGACAATCATGCCCAGCTGCGTTTTGTGGGAAAGAAATATGAAAGCATGGGCGACGAGGCCAAGCTGCATGGTGACCTCACCATTCGCGGAGTGACCAAGCCCGTGACCGTGGATGTGGAGTTCGGCGGTACTGTGGTCGATCCCTATGGCCAGAACAAAGCCGGTTTCACCGTGAGCGGCAAGATCAGCCGCAAGGAATTCGGCCTCACCTGGAGCGCCGTGACCGAAGCCGGTCAGGTGGTTGTAAGCGATGAGATCAAGCTCCATGCGGAAATCCAGCTGGTTCGCCAGCAGACGGTGACGGCCGATGCCGGCGTCAGCGAAGCTGCAGCAAAATAACCCGGAACGCAGCACTTGGTGCTGCGTTCTTTTTTTCTCACACAGTCAGGATCAACGCGTTAGCTTGGGGGTAAACCCCTGCATTCACTTACGCGAAAAGGAATATATATCGTATTTTAACGTTTCGACCTTTTCAAGGAAGGTCGAAACCCTTACCTTAGCCCGCTATGACAGTAGAACAGATCGAATCATTCCTGGACAGAGAGACGATCCCTCAGGGAAAGATTATTCTCTTTGAGTTGAAAAAAAGAAACCCGGTTCGGGGACTCATTGTAAAAGGACGTGATTATAATGACTTGAAAGCCAAAAACTTCTGGCGCATTGTAACCCAAACTAACCTGGCCGCTTACCAAAAGACGAACGATATCAACCTGGCCAAGATCTTCGCCGGTTCTGATTTTGCCAAGCTTTCCCTCGTAAGCAGCAAGTCGGAAGAATAAGCCTGACCAAACCTGATCCTTTCAACAACGGTGGTATGCACGGTTCGGGAGCGCTATGTTCCCGCCGGCACCGATAGTTTTTTTGAGCAGCCCTTCGGGGCTGTTCTCATTTGGTGATATGGTCAAGGATCCGGACCGCGTGTTCCCGCGAGTTCTCGATAAACAGCCGGTGCGTATTCATGCCCCCGCAAATGACACCGGCCAGGTAAACGCCGGGCAGGTTGGTCTCCTGCGTCTGTTCGTCGATCTCGGGACGGCAGACCGCGTCTTCACTGAGCCGGATGCCCAGGCTGCGGAGAAAGGCCAGGTTGGGTTGATAGCCGGTCATGGAAAGCACCCAGTCGTTCTTTAGCGTCAGCCTTCCTTCCGGCGTATCAATATCCACCTCGTCGGGGCGGATGGCGGCTACGGTGGAGTTGAAATAGGCTTTGATCGAGCCTTCCCGGATGCGGTTCTCTATGTCGGGGCGTACCCAGTATTTTACCCGCTGGCCCACCTCGGGACCACGGATCACCATGGTGACCTCGGCTCCCTTGCGCCAGGTTTCCAGCGCGGCGTCCACGGCGGAGTTCTGCGCGCCCACAACCAGCACTTTCTGGAAGGCATAGAAATGCGGATCGTTGTAGTAGTGCTTTACCTTGGGCAGCTCTTCGCCCGGCACCTGCAGCAGGTAGGGAATATCGTAAAAGCCGGTGGCGATAATGATGTTCGTTGCCGTATAGGAAGCCTTGTCCGTTTCTACCGTGTACTGGCCATAAATCGGCCGGACGCCGGTGACCGTCTCAAACAAATGAAGATGGATCCGCTTGTCGGCAGCCACGCGGCGGTAATATTCCAGCGCTTCGTTCCTGCTGGGCTTGGGATTGTTGGAAACAAAGGGCACGCCGCCGATCTCCAGCCGTTCGGAGGTGGAAAAAAAGGTCATGTTCACCGGGTAATGATAAATAGAATTGACGAGGGTGCCTTTTTCAAGCACCAGATGATCGATGCCACGCTGTTGCGCTTCAAGTGCGCAGGTAAGTCCGATCGGACCCCCACCAACAATGATCAAACGGTAATGCTGTTTCATTCGTGCGGTAAAACTAGTGCAAAGGCCGGGCCCTAAGGCAGGTAAACGCGACTGCCCTTCATCACCTGGATGGGTGAGCCTTCGGCCAGGAATACCGAACGTGGCGCTTCCTGCAAAGCGGGGACAAAAGCTGGTCCGTAGAGCGCTTCCGTGGAGCAACGGATCTCATGTTCGAGCACGCGGTGCACCTTCCAGCGCGGATGCCGGACTTCATAAACGCCGGTACAGGCCTCGTTCACATGCGTATAGCCCCAGTAGTGCTCCGTAATGAATTCCTCTTCCGAGCCTTCGACCAGGGGCGTGCCCTGCTTTTCGGCCAGCACCTGGATCCGGTTCCATTCTTCGTTCACCTTCCATTCATAATTCACCAGGAAGCCCGCATCGGTCTGTTGCCACTGATGGCGCATCGGATGCGTGGCATATTTCTCCCCGTAAACCGTATTGGCCACAAAGGTGATCATCCTCCGGGGTACGATCTCTTTCATGAACACCACGCCACGTTTCCAGGCTCCGTCTTCCTTGTAGCGCACGTAGAAACGGAGGTTCACTTCTTCAAACGTATGATGAAAAGGAAGCTTCATCCCCAGCAGCCGCGTGTTCTCAAAAAGAAAACCTACCAGGCTCACATAATGGGTGCCGTTAAATTGATCCAGCTCCGTTTTGCAGGGCAGGTAGGGTTGGAGGACCTTGGGATCGATCGCATAGTTGGCCATGATGAGATTGCGCCAGGCCGCGGAGAGGAACGTTTTCACGATGGAATGATTTCAGCTGCGAAGTTGCCGCAGGATCGCCATAAAAATCAACGGATACGCGTGATCGTCCCTTTTTGTTTCCGAACACCGGTTCCTCCCCCGTATTCGTATTCGGCCGTCCATACAAACGTGGTGGTTGTTCCGCCGCCATTGCCCGTCGCTCCGTTCCAGCGCACCGCCGGGTTGGAGGTCTGGAATATGAGTCCGCCCCAACGGTCGTAAACCCGCAGGCGGTAGGCCCGGACCAGTCCCGTGTTGCCGAATGCGCCAAAAGCATCATTCAATCCATCTCCATTGGGCGTGAAGGCCGAAGGAAAGTAAATGTCGGAGCAGTCGACCATGATCCGTACCGTATCGCGGGCGGTACAGCCATCGGCATCGGTCACCTGCACGGAGTAATCACCCGTACGGCTTACAGTTAACGTAGGCGCGGTGGAGTTGTCCTGCCATAGATAGGAGGCGAAGCTGCCCGGGCTCAGAACCAGTGGCGCCGTGAGGCAGGCCAGGGTATCCCTTCCCAGGGAAATGCGCAGGTTGTTCTGGTCAACCAATACAAAGCGCGCCGTGTCGGTGCAGTTGTTATTGTCGGAGATCAGCACCTGGTAGCTACCTGCGGATAGGCTGGTCGCAGTAGGGCCGGATGCCGTTGGCGCAGACCAGGTATAGGCGTAAGGTGCCGTGCCCCCGCTGGCTGTGACCTGGGCGGCGCCCGTTGGAAATCCGCAGCGGGGATCGGTAACCGTTAAGCGATGCTTCAGCGAATCGGGCTCGGTCAGGGTAATGGTACGGGTGGCAGGGCAGGCATTGGGCGCCGTTACCTGTACCTGGTAGGTGCCTGCCCGGAGATTACCGGCAAAAGCCGTTGTCTGAACCGGAACCGTATTCCATCGATACTGGTAGTTGCCGGCCGGGACGACGACCGCCAGGGCCGTCCCGCTGCTGTCGCCCTTGCAATCGATGCCATCAACGGCAGAGGCCGAGACCCCGATCACCTGCACCTGCAGGGTGGCAGGAGGAGGGAGGGGTGAAGGACCGCTGTAGGTAACCGTGACCATGTAGGTGCCGGGCGCGGAAAAACTATGGGATGGTCCGGCGCCGGTGGCGCTATTGGCCGTGCCGGAAGCGGGGTCGCCGAAATTCCAGTTGTAAACAGCACCGCAGGTGTTCCAGCTGGAAGCGAAGCGCAGGGTCGTACCGGTGCCGCAGGAAAAGCTGATGCTGCCATCGGCAGGGGCCTGATTGCCGATGAAGATATCATCCACCGCAAAGCCGTCGTAATCATTGCACACACTGCCGGCGGCAAAGCGAAACCGGAACCGCACATTGGGCAGACCGGCCAGGTTCGCGAGATCGAACTGGGCGAGCCGCCAGCCGCCGCTGCCATTGCCGGCGCCACCCGGGCAAGGCGAGGAGGACTGGATATTGCCCGACCATCCGGCAGAGCCAAGGGTGGTGATGGAGTTGGTATTGTACCAGCTGTATTGCGGGCAGGTGCCTGCCGTGCTGCCATTGCCCAGTACCTGCCAGGTAGTGCCTCCGTCGATGGAGTAATCGAAGGCGGCGCCGTCGTAGCGGTTCTCGGTTTCCCAGAACACCCGGAAGCGGATGGTGGGATTGGCCAGGCCGGTAAAATTGAAGCAGGGACTCGTGAGCGTGGAATTCTGGTTGTTGGAATAGAAGCTTTGGGTAAGGGTACCGGTGATCCAGCATTTGCTGCCGCTGGCGGCGCTGTTGATCACGGGCTTGATCGGGGTACCCCAGGACCAGTCCGAAGCGGTGCCGCCCGGTGTCCAGTTGCCATTGGAGGTTTCGAAACCTTCGTTATACGGGAAGCTGTTGATCGAAACCGGGCATTGGGCACGGAGCAGCAGGGAGACACACAGGCAGGTCAACACGAAGCAGAAGCGGTCCATCGCGGCGAAGATAATCCCGGGTTCGGTGATTCCTGCTGCCGATACATGGGCGGCTGGAGAAATGGCGGATAATAGATACCACCGTTTTGCCTTCATCCGGGTTCTCGTATCTTTGCCGCGCTAAATTTGCTATATGAACAAACAAGTCTATATCGTTTCTGCTGTCCGTACGCCCATGGGCTCTTTTGGAGGCGTGCTTAAAGATGTTCCGGCCACCCAGCTGGGCGCCACCGCCATCCGTGCTGCCGTTGAAAAAGCGGGGATCCGCCCCGACCAGGTAGATGAACTGCTGATGGGTTGCGTGATCCAGGCCAACCTCGGCCAGGCGCCTGCCCGCCAGGCGGCCAAGGCAGCAGGACTTCCCGATAAAGTGATCTGTACCACCGTGAATAAAGTCTGCGCATCCGGCATGAAA
>CBHWDR010000146.1:0-7199 GCA_966112575.1 uncultured Chitinophagales bacterium | reverse complement strand
AGATCTATCCAAACGTCTCCTATGCGGATGATCCCTTCGGGCCTTCATCCCTGGACCGCTTGCTGGCAACTACATCGGATAGCTCCAGGCGGATCGAAGTTCATTTACCGGGGCTTAAAGGAGATTTTGAAGCGATCGATATCAGCCAAAAAAGCGAGCGATCCGGGCCAGGAATTTTCTGCTCAACCTAGAACCCGGGGTTTATCTGCTTACATCCTCGGCCGCAACCAGGAAGGGTCGATTTGTGCCGGACCTCTTTATCGGCTTTGATGAGCAGCCGGTGTTCCCAAGTCCTGTTGCCGCACCCTCTGTGTCCGCTCCGCGGCAACCAGACGGGCAAAATGTTGTTTCACTGTTTGATCCGGGGAAGGACAGCAAGTTCAGTCATTATATCCCTGATTGGAACAAAGGCGGCTATCGCATCATTTGGGATTCACTGGCAGGGAAACATCGACTCCACCTGGAAACGAACGGCAACCCTGCTGCCCTGCAGGTCTATACAGGCAATCGGTTCGGGTTGCACGACTGGAGCGGGAACGGGTATCTCGTTGTCCGCGGAACAGCGGCGGCCGACACCCAACGTCTGCGTATTACGATGATCAATAAGGATGGAGCAGGCTATGCCACAGAAATCCTATTGACCAGCCAGGTCCGGGATCACCGTATTCCCATCGAGGCCCTGAAGCCCTCGTCTTATTTGCTGCTGCCGCGACCCTATCCCGGTTTTCAACCGCTTTATTTCGACCCGCGTTCAACCCTTCCCTTGAAGCTCGCAGGGATTGAGCGCCTGCAGTTTTCGATCCTTCCGAGATCGGGCACGAAAGCTGCCATCGAGATCGAATCCATTCAACTTAAAAACTAACTTGCTGCATGCGCATCTTCTTTTCTGTCATCGTCCGACCAGGCCTTGGCCTTGTTGGACTTTTCTTTTTGCTCTCCGCTTCTGCCTTCGCCCAGCGCCAGCACATCCTGCTCGATGAAGACTGGCGTTTTGCCTTTGGCCATGCCGGTGATGCGGCGAAGGATTTCAACTACGGCATCGCAGCCGTGTTTTCGAAGTCGGGCAAAACGGAGAACACGCCGCTCAACCCGAAGTTCAACGACAGCGGCTGGCGACAACTTGACCTGCCGCACGACTGGGCGGCCGAGCTGCCCTACATCTATTCGCCCAACTTTGATGTGCAATCGCACGGATACCGGCCCGTGGGCGGCGCGTACCCCGAAACCAGCATCGGCTGGTACCGGAAAAAACTCTTCGTGGCCCGCAGAGATTCCGGCCAGCGCTTCCAATTGCAGTTCGATGGGGTTTTTCGCAACGCGCAGTTCTGGATCAATGGTTTTTACCTCGGAAGAAACGAAAGCGGCTACGTAGGTGTGAATTACGATATCACCGATTACCTGCAGTTTGAAAAAGAGAACGTGATCACGGTGCGGGCGGATGCCACGCAGTATGAAGGCTGGTTCTATGAAGGAGCCGGGATCTACCGGCATGTGTGGCTGAATCAGTTTCCCGTCTCGCATATCGACCCTCAGCAGCTGTTCATTACCACCAATCAATCCGATAACGCGGCAGCCGTTCGTGTAAGGCTGAAGGCCCTCACCTTTCCGGAAGACCACTTTGATATACAGTTGGTGCTTTACGACCGTGCGGGTAAGCAGGTCGCCGCGAACAGGCCGCCGGTAAGGCAATCCCCTTCGAAGGATGCTGATCTATGGATCGATGAGACACTGAAGCTGGACCAGCCCCGGTTCTGGTCGTTAACGGATCCGTACCTGTATCGCCTCGCCACCGTCTTGAAGAAGAATGGGAAGACCATCGACTCCATCTCCACCCGCATCGGCATCCGCGACATCCAGATCAAGCCGAACGGCGTCTTCCTCAATGGGAAGCACATCAAACTCTATGGCACCAACAACCACCAGGACCACGCGGGACTGGGGTCGGCCCTGCCCGATCATCTCCAGTACTGGCGTATTGCGAAGCTGAAGGAGATGGGCGTCAATTCCTATCGCACCAGCCACCATGCCCCCACGCCCGAGCTCCTCGATGCCTGCGATTCACTGGGCATGCTGGTGCTCGACGAGCAACGCCTGCTCAACTCCTCGCCCGAGTACCTCGACCAGTTCGAGCGCCTCATCCGCCGCGACCGCAATCATCCTTCCGTCTTTCTCTGGTCCATCGGCAACGAAGAAGGCTGGATCCAAACCACCGATGTCGGCCGGCGCATTGCACAAACCCTCCTGGCCAAACAACAAGATCTTGATCCCACCCGCACGTCTACCTATGCGGCCGACGTGGGCGATGTGTTCCAGGGCGTGAACGAAGTCATTCCGGTCCGTGGCTTCAACTATCGCCACCAGCATGTGGACGCCTACCACGAGCACCATCCCAACCAGCCCATCATCGGCACCGAAATGGGCAGCACGGTCACCACCCGTGGCATCTACGAAAAGGACACGGTCCGCGCCTATGTGCCCGACCAGGACATTACGTTCCCCTGGTGGGCCTCCACGGCTGAGGCTTGGTGGACACTGGCTGCAAACAAGCCCCACTGGCTCGGCGGTTTCATCTGGACCGGCTTCGATTACCGCGGCGAACCCACGCCTTATCAATGGCCCAACGTGAGCTCGCATTTCGGAGTAATGGACCTCTGCGGCTTTCCGAAGAATATCTATTACTACTACAAAAGCTGGTGGACGAAGGAAGACGTGCTGCACATTTCGACCCACTGGAACCTGCCTGTCCGGCAGGCAGGCTGGAAAGGGAAGGAAGGAAAGGCCATCGATGTTTGGGTCAACTCCAATGCCGATGCGGTCGAGCTTTTCCTCAACGGCAAATCCCTCGGCAGGAAAGCTATGCCGCGCAACAGCCATCTTCAATGGCAGGTAGCTTACCAGCCGGGCAAATTGGAAGCAGTCGGTTACTACGGCAAACGCAGCATCCGCACGCAGCAGGTGACCACGGGCGCACCCGTCAAGATCGTGGCAAAAGCATCGAAGTCCACTCTGATGGCCGATGGCCGGGATGCAGTGGTCGTGGATCTTTCCGTGGTGGATAAGAACGGGTATGAAGTGCCCGATGCCCAACACCGGATCGGGTTGAGCCTCACCGGTACCGATTTGATCCTGGGCGTTGGAAATGGCGATCCGAGCAATCACGACCGCGAGGTCTATCGGTCGCAGAAGGCAGAGGTGCGTCTTTTTAACGGTAAGGCACAGGCCATCCTGCAATCGGGCCGGGATCGATCCGCCCTGCTGCTTCAGGTAACCGCTGACGGACTGCAAAGCGCTACGGTGCGGCTCCCGAAACAGTAACTGCGCCCCCGTCAGAACACCGGTGCCTGGATCTTCGTATCGGCTGCGCTCCAGGCGGTCCGGATGCGTGCGGACAGCTGGGTAGCTTCTTTTGTTTTCTTCTGTTTTTCCAGAGCCTGCCGGATACCCGTGAGCGCCCAGCCGTTCTGGGGGCTGATCCGCAGGTCTTCCTGCAGGATGCGCATGGCCTCGGTATGGCGGCCCACCCGGAGCAGGGCGGCACTGAGATAGTGACGAGCCGGCAAAACCCAGTCGCGCGGCTCATTGTACACCAGCGCATCTTCCGCTTTTACCGCTTCTTCGTAATGCCCGATCGCTTTCATGGGCTCCCCGGCGGCTTCGGCCACGGCGCCTTCGAGCAGGTGCAGGGCCACCTGTCCGGCCTCGTAGGCGGAGCTGAAAGGTGTGTAGGGCTCCTTGAGCTGATCGTTGGCGAGCAGGACCTTCAGGCTGGCGAGGGCATCGCGGGCCGGCTGCAGGGATCCCGTGCGAGCCAGGGCCATGCCGCGCGCGAATTGTCGAAGCAGCTTTGCGTAGGGCGCCTGCTCCGCAGCTGGTTGGGCAAGGATCTCGTCCCATTTTCCAAACCGCACCAAGGTAAAAAGCGGTGCGGCATGCAGGTACTGGACGTAGTTGCCCAGGGCGCCTTCGATCCCCAGGTATTCACTCGGAATGGAGGACTGCAGCTCGGTAGCGGCCGAAAGGGCCTGTTCATAGTTGCCCGCCATCTGCGCGCAGGCCATCTTCATATGCAGGTTATGCAGAACATAGAGCGGCAGGCCTTCAGCGGCCGGTGCAAATTGCTGAACGTAGTTGCGGTAGCCGGTCAGGGCCTTGTCGTTGTCGCGGATCCCCTTGCTGTAATAGCCGGTGCGAATAAAGATGTGCGAAGGCATATGCGTGACGTGGGCCACGCTGGGCATGGCGTTCGACAGGTAATTCGCACTTTGCAGGGCTTTCTCCGGGCGGCTGGATGCCTCCAGCAGGTGAATATAATAATGATGGGCGCCTACATGCCGCGGATCGGATTTCAGTGCCTGTTGCACCGTAGCGATGATCTTCGGCGTCCAGGGCCGGGGCGTGAAATCATGCGCGTAAAGATCCCAGGGATGCAACAACATCTGTGCATCTGCGTACAGGGCCGATACATCGGCATTCGTGGCAAAGCGTTTCGCCACCAGCGCCATGCCGTCGAGGTAGCGCTGGTTGAGCAGCTGCTGGTCGGTACTGTCGGCGCTGTAGCGAACGGCCATGACATCGATGAGTGCGCGTTCCATCAGCGTACTGTTGTCTTTCAGGGCCCGGGCTTTCTGTGCGGAAGCAAAAGCTTCGGAAGGCTGCTGGTAGCCAAAATCGTTGATGTTGGGACCAAATGCCAGTGCCTTTCCCCACCAGGCCATCGCGCATTGCGGGTCGAACCGGACGGCTTTATCGAATGAGGCCCGTGATTCCACGATGTGAAAGGCATAATACATGGCCATGCCCTGGTTGAAATAATATTGCGCGCTGTCGGATGCCGTGCCCACCTTCCAGCGGTAATTGCCCCAGCCGGTGAGCGCCGGTATGGGATCGGCTTCGGAGGGAAGATAGGCCGGCGCGCAGCGAAAGGCGAGGCGCTTCTGCTCTGCGGGCGAAGGCGCTTGTACCGTGGCGGGTAGGGAAGGACCGGCTACAAGCCGGAGCGCGGTGGCGGTGAGCAGGGCTCCGGCGCCAAGAAGAGGTAGTGCCCGTTTCATGACTGCAGTGTTGGTTGTCTTCAAGTTACGGAACTTCCTGCAGGAGCGCGTCTGTCTACCCAACCCTTTCGGGTGGTGACCGGTATCTTTTACAGGCCCCTCCGTTGCCCTGGATTTTTTTCGGCCTTGAATAAACGAAATGTCCGGATCGGAGTCAGGCAGAAAGAACGTACCCCGTTTAACACACTAAAACCACTGCTCATGAGAAAGATCGGCTTCCTGGCCTCCCTGATTTTGCTCACGATTTTTTCGGCGATCGCCCAGGATACGGCCCGTTTCCAGGTACAGGCCACTTCGCCTAATGCGTTCAATTTCATCAACCAGTCGGGGTTGAACGGCGATTTTAACCGGCGTGCCCACTGGTTCTTCGGCGATGGCACCCGCCAGCTGACCGGCCCCCTGGCCAGCACGGCGCATACTTACGCCGCAGCCGGGACCTACACTATTTGCCTGAAAATCTACCGCATCCTTTCCAATACCGACTCTGTGCTTACCGGCGAGGTCTGCCACGCCGTGACGGTGCAGTCCACGGTTCCGCCGGCCGACAGCTGCCGGGCGCAGTTCACCGATACCTCATCCACCAACTCGCCCCTGGTGAAGCGTTTCGTGGCCCAGCCCTGGCACAACAACGGCAAGCGCCCTGAACAGATCTGCTGGAACTTTGGCGATGGCAGTGATACCTGCATCACGTATAACCCCGGTACCACGAGCAACTATGTGGCCGAGCATGCCTATGCACAGGCGGGGAGCTACCCCGTATGCGTCACCATCCGTTACCAGGGAGGCTGCGTATCAACTTACTGCCGCAACCTGAATGTGAACCAGCCGCCTTCGGTCACCTGTACCGCCGGTTATTCGGTGCAGCTCGATTCCACGCGGCCGCGCTGGCGCAAGTTCACCGCCCTGCCTTCGCATTCGCAGCAGCGCAAGCCGGTGCGCATCTGCTGGACCTGGGGCGATGGCACCGACACCTGTGTGCAATACCTGGCGACGTTCAACGGCCCGTACGTGGCCGAGCATACCTACCAGGGAAGCGGCTCCTACACCGCCTGCGTGCGCATCCTCTATGACGGCGGCTGCGAAAGCCAGAGCTGCAATACGATCATCGTGAATGCACCCACAACTCCGCCCGCGGATACCTGTTATGTGAACCTGGCCGAAGTGCCGGCGAACAGCTACAGCCCCGTACGCAGCTTCTATGTGGGCACTGTTCCCAACAAGATCCCGTACCGCATCTGCTGGACCTTCGGTGACGGCACCGATACCTGTATCAACCTGTCCAACCCGGTTGATCCGCAAAGCCTGACCATTCAGCATACCTATCCCGGCCCCGGTGTTTATGTGACCTGTGCGAAGCTCTGGTACAATGGCGGCTGTATCGTTCAGAAATGCAAGGAAGTACGGATCCTGAGCACCACCAACCTCTGTGGCGGCTACATCACGGATTCGGCGCTCAATGCCCACGAGTTCCGCTTCCGCGGCTTCTCGATCATGAACCCGAGCGATGCGGTGATCAGCTGGTACTGGAGCTTTGGCGACGGCACGGCAGCCGCGGGGCAGAACGTAAGCCACAGCTACACGGCTCCCGGCAACTACCAGGTCTGCCTCACCATCCGCACGAGCCTGGGCTGCGAAACACGCATCTGCAAGCGCGTCAACGTGACCGGTACCGTGCAGTCGGCCCTGGTGCTCACGCCCAACCCGGTGACCACCAACCTGCATGCGGTGTTCCAGTCTACAGCCACGCAGTCGGTGAACATTGGCATCTTCAATTCCAACGGCATCCAGGTACGCAGCTACGTACGAAGCGCGGTCACGGGAACGAATACCTGGGATTTCGATGTGGCCACCCTCCCCGCCGGCATCTATTCGGTGCGGGTGAACTCGGCCAGCCAGCTGGCAAGCGCGATCTTCTTTAAACAGTGATGCAGATTATTTGATTAAAATGATTGCGCTGATGGAGCACGGATGAGAAGGATGGACGGATGACACGGATAATTTCGTCTCGATTAGGACGCTGCATAAAAAGGAAGTCCCGGCGATGCCGGGACATTTCTTTTTATGAATAAAGAATATAGAACAAGGAATAAAGAATAATGAAGTGAAGAGATCGCAAAGCAGAGATTGAATGTTCTGTTGAATAATTAA
>CBHWDR010000145.1:0-7223 GCA_966112575.1 uncultured Chitinophagales bacterium | reverse complement strand
AAGCGATCTATGAGGACAGCGAAGTGCGCCGCATCGAGGAGGAGCTATTCCCCCAGCTCATGGCCAGAGGAAAATGGACCGGTGAAACGGCCGGCAAAACGAAGTCGGGCCAGCGCCTGATCCAGGAGATCACCCTCACGCCGCTCCCCGACGGCGGGCTGCTCTGCATCTGCCGCGACATTTCCCATCGCCTGCAGATCGAGCACGACCTGATCGCGGCCAGGGACGCAGCCGAAGCCTCGATGCGCGCCAAGCGCCGGTTCCTCGCCAACATGAGCCACGAGATCCGTACGCCGATGAACGCCGTGCTGGGCCTCACCGAACAATTGCTCAAGACCCGCCTCGACGAGCAACAAAACTTTTACGCAGCAACCATCCAGACCGCCGCCAATAACCTGCTTAATATCATCAACGATATCCTCGACCTGTCGAAGATCGAGGAAGGACAGTTGCAGATCGAGCACATCCCGATGAATATCTCCGATGTGCTGACCCGCCTGATGGATGTGATCGCACACAAGGCCGAGGAGAAAGGCATCAGCCTGCGGCTCGGCCTGCACTCGTCGTTGAAAAAAGAAGTGCTCGGCGATCCCTACCGCCTCAATCAGATCCTGCTCAACATCGTGGGCAACGCGATCAAATTCACCGAACATGGCGTCGTGACCATCGGCTGCGAGCGCATCGAACGCCAAGATGCGCGTAAGTGGGTGCGCTTCATCGTGGAAGATACCGGCATCGGCATGGAGGAAGAAGTGCTCAAGATCGTATTCGACTACTTCCGGCAGGAAGACGAGAGCTTTGTGCGCCGCTTCGGCGGTACAGGCCTGGGTCTTACCATTTCTAAAACACTCGTAGAGCTCATGGAAGGAACGATCGAACTGGAGAGCACCAAGGGCAAGGGAACAAAAGTGACCATCGACATTCCCTTTACCATGACCGAAGAAAACAACGTGTGTGAGCAACCGGCACCGGTGATCGCGCCGGCCCTCCCTGCAGCCTGCTCTGTATTGCTGGCGGAAGACAATAAGCTCAACAGCCTGCTGGCTTCCATCATTCTGAAGAATGCAGGCGTAGAAGTGACCCTGGCCGAGAACGGGCAGGAGGCTATAGAGCAGATGCGCACGGGCGCATACGACCTCGTGCTGATGGACATCCAGATGCCGGTGATGGATGGCGTGCAGGCAACGCAGGTGATTCGCACCGACCTCGGGCTTGCCACGCCGATCATCGCATTGACCGCCCATGCGCTCCGCGAAGAAAAAGAGATCTACCTGCGGTCCGGCATGAACGATTTTCTCACCAAGCCGTTCACCGAAGAGCAGCTGATCCAACTCCTTTCGAAATGGGTAAACAAGAACTGAAACTCGTGAACCTGATGCATCTCTGTAGCTATTCCGGGATGACGAGTGTGCAGGCCGATCGGGTGCTGTCGGGACTGTATGAAGAAATGCTGCAAGCCTGTACGGCAATGGAGCTGGCCCGGGAGCAGCAGGACTGGAAGCAGGTCCGCCGGATCGCCCATCACCAGATGCCCGTATTCCGGATGCTGGACATTGCGCCGATGATCGGTATCTGTGAAGGCCTGCTGCAATCGGACGAAGGCCAGCCCGACGCCGGGCACCTGAACGCGGCTACGGCAGAATTTCTCCAGGTTGCCCACCTGCTGAAAGCAGAACTGCAGGAGGGCAGTTGCTGACCGGCAACTAAGGGTCTTCCCCGCAGCATTGCGAACATCTGCTACAGGAAAGCGAAATGGTGCGAAATAATTTCGCAAATCCTAAACAATGATTTACTAACCCGTGATCACAGGACGTGAACCAGGAATGCAGATACCGGGTAAGCTTAACTAAGGGATAACCAATATTCCGCCGGAAACAGGGCCGTTAATTTCGGTGAAGCAGGTGGTTTGCGGGTTGATCCTTGTGACGCTCGCCTTTGAATTGGACTAGTTTTGCACACCCTCCCTTAAACCAGCCGAGCCCTTTCTTTTCAATCGTATTTATGACCAAACGTATTCTCATCGCCGACGACCATTATATTACCCGGCTCGGACTGGAAGTAATGCTCAAGGAACTGTTCAGCTTTGCAACGATCGATCATGCCAAGGACGGCGATGAGGTGCACCAGCTGGCGCAGAAGCACGAGTATGACCTGGCCATCCTGGACGTGAACATGCCCGGAGCCGATGGCGTGAGCCTGGTGGAGTTCCTGCGGCAGCGCCGGCCCAACATGCATATCGTGATCCACACGATGTCGCCGGAAGAGCTCTTCGCCCTGCGTTTCTACCGGGCAGGCGTAGCCGGTTATATTTCGAAAGAAAGCGATCCGCACCTGATCAAGGCAGCCCTGCGCACGGTTACGGAAGGAAAGAAATATTTCAGCAAGCATATCCTCAACCAGATCGCCAATTCCTACCTGGGCATGGCCAAGGAGAATCCATTTGCCAATCTCTCCAACCGCGAATTCGAGATCGCGATGCAGCTGACCAAAGGGTACACGCTCACAGAGATCT
Source organism: uncultured Chitinophagales bacterium (assembly GCA_966112575.1). Taxonomy (GTDB): domain Bacteria; phylum Bacteroidota; class Bacteroidia; order Chitinophagales; family Chitinophagaceae; genus Flavisolibacter. Next base: position 4,711 of record CBHWDR010000145.1, on the reverse strand, counting down.
CGGGTAACCTCAATTTGCAGAAAACCACTATCTGCACCTATAAAAAACGGGTCTTCGAAAAGCTGGGCATTAAAACCGTGATCGAGCTCCTGGAACTCTCGCGGATGTACACCAACCACAGCGCTCAGTCGAGCCTTTCCACGACATAATTCAGGTTCCGGCCGCTGATGCGAAAATGGCTGGAGCGTCCGTCATTTCCGGCAATGGTCATTTCCAGCGCATACCGCTTGCCGTATTCAAAGCCGGTGCCCGTGAGGCGCACATAGGCCGGGCGCATGGGTGAGGCGCCTTCTACTTCCTCCACATCGGCGGTCCACCGGGCTGGCCCTTCGATCGTGCGCAGGCCGCTGATCCGTCCGCCATCACCTACGTTGCGGATTGTGATGCCGATCGTCATTACGTCGCCATAACCAGAGATGCCGCCCGATTGCTCACCGCGGAATTCCGGTCCTGCAGCTTCATAGATCTGTTCCACCGTAAATTCTTCATCGGTACCCAACAGGCGACTGCCCGTATATTTCCTGTCGAAGCTGCGCTCGAAGGCGGCGCGAAGCAGCGCCTCCCGTACCCGCACCCGGGGATAGGTGCCGCCGCCCTGGTAGTCGGACTTCATTTGCGCGAGGTCGCCACCGGAATAGGTGCCTTTGGCTTTCACCTTGTCGAAGACCAGCTCTTCGGCGCCGCGCTCCCGCAATACGAGAAAAGTGGTCAGCTCGTCATACACGTTCTGTTTCTTGAGCTCGATGATGCCGCCCGGTTTCATCTGCCCGAACCGGCGCGCCAGCGTTCCCTGCTCTTCGGCAAAGCGTTCCCGCTCCGCGCGGTATTCGTTGTTTTCCGAAAAAGCTTTCATGCCGGCATAGCAGCCATAGGAGAGGAGGGCAAGGAAGGGGATCAGGAAAAAATTCAGGCGCAGGGGCAGGCCGGTGCGCTCTTCCCGGAGCACATAGGTCTGCGACCATTCGTCGTGCCAGCCGCGAAGGCCGAGGAAGGAAAGTCCGTCGAACGGCACCAGTCGCGAGAGGCTGCGGCGAAGGATGCCGGCAAAACGGGGCCGGCCGCCGAATTCGTCGGTCACCCGCGTGCCCGTCAGCAGCTTGGCCGGGGTGATGCCCAGTACGGATTCGAAAAACCCATAGTAAAGGAGCATCATGAGGGCGAAGACTAGGTAAAAAGCCCAGTTATCGGAGGCAAAGCGAAAGTCGTCGCTGGCCCCGCGGGTCAGGTACATGGCCCAGAAGACCACCGGTGTGATCAGGAGGAGGCAAAGCAGCTGGTCGATGACCGAATGCCCCCAGCGTTGCCAGCGTGAGGCTTCAACGAAACGGGCTTCGGGCAGGAGGTCGGTGTGATCGATCACGGTAGCCAGGGCAATGGGTCGCCGCAGCCCGGTGATGGACTGCCACAGGAGCCAGCCCAGGCCGGCATAGACCAGCCCTTGCAGCACCGTGACGATCAGCAGCCCGGCAGTGAAGCGGGAGGAATAAGCGATGAAACCGGCGAGGATGGACAAGCTCGTGGCAAAACACCCGAACAGGACGAGGGCCATGCAGAACTGCAGCAGGCGGCTTCCTTTCCCGGCAAGGTAGAGCAGCGAAGCGCAGAGGAAAAAACTATAAAAGATCAGTTCCCCCAGGTCGTAGCTGATGCTCCGCGCATCGTCAATGTGCACGAAGAAATTAAAATGAAGCAGCCGAAGGTTGAGGGGCGGGAAGAGCAGCTGCAGGTAGCGGTACCCCAGGCCGGCCTGGTTCGGACCGTCGTCCCAGATCAGGGGAAGAAAGGTTTGAAAGATGCCGGCAAGGGGCAGGTAGAGCGCCAGGATCAGCGTGATCCGGCGCAGGGCAGCGGGAGACAAAGCAGTCATGCCGCCAAGATAACCGCACGCCCGCAAAAACACGAAGGGTGTGCATAATTCGGGCCTATTCCTTGCCCAGCATCCAGCGGATCTGCACTTCGAGTTGCGCGGGCTTCAACTGGTCTTCTACGAATGCGCGATAACCGGTTTTCGGGTTCACGAAAAGGGAAGCGGGAATAGCGCCCGACCAGGAGGAGTCTACCGCCGGGCAGAACAGGTCGGCATTGCTCTCATCCAGGAAAACGATCGGCGCGGTGAACTTTCGCTTGACCGCGAACTCCCGGATCTTTTTCGGATAGGACTCGGTCATGTCGAGGCTCACCAACACGAGCTTCACGCCATCGGCTTTGTACTTGGCTACCATGGTCTGGAAGTAGGGGATCTCCTCCACGCAGGGCTTGCACCAGGTAGCCCAGAAGTTGAAGACGGTCGGCTCCTTCGCGCCGGCGATGGCCGCCTTCAGGTCGAACAGCTTCCATTTCGGGACCGCCTGTGCCGTGGCGGCCGTGGCGAAGAGGAAGGAGAGGAGCAGGATGCTAAGCCATTTCTTCATCATAAAGCCCCCATTGTTTTTGCAGTTCGTTGAATCGTTCGGACCGGAGACCCAGGCTATCGTATTGCCCCGCCGCCTGCTTCTGCCGGAAGGCCTCGTATAACGTAACGGCGCAGGCCACGCTGATGTTGAGCGACTGGATCATGCCCACCTGGGGAATGATGAAGTTGCCGTCGGCCAGGGCGCGGATCTCGTCGGTCACACCGGCATGTTCGTTACCGAATACCAGGGCCACACTTTCGGTAAGGTTCAGTTCATAGAGCGATTTCGAATCATCCCCCAAGTGGGTCGTCAGCACCTTGCTGTACTTCTTCCGGACCTCGGCCATGCAGGCCTCGAGGTTATCAAACTGGTGTACGGTGAGCCATTTGGCCGCACTCGAGGAGGAGCGGGCACCCCATTTCTTGTGGCGGGGGATCCGGGTGTTGAGCACATAGATCTCCTCGATACCTACGGCGTCGCAGGAGCGCATCACGGCGGAGATATTATGCGGGTCGAACACGTTCTCCAGGATCAGCGTAAGGTTACCCTGCCGTTTGGAGAGGACGGATTCGATACGGTGGCGACGTTCAGGTGTCATAGCGGGAGCAAATTACGGAAAGAAGGCGGGCAGGCCTAGGTAATGCGGTTGCAGAGATGTTAAGATGCCTAGGTAATAAATCCTGTTTTTCGGGGAGGAAAGCGCAGCTGGGCGAGGCACAACTTTACGCTACATTAAAACCAGAACAATGAAACAGTTCCTCCTTCCTGTCTTCTGCCTGCTGTCCGCGGTGGCCTTCGGGCAGTTCACCCGGGTGCCGGTCAAGTCGGCGCCGACGCAACCGGTGAAGCCGGTCGCCGTGCAGACCCTTCCGATCAAAACCACAATGGTGATGCCGGCTGCCAATTTCAGCAATCCCTCTACTGCTTTTACCCTGCCCGATGGGAAAAGACTGACCGTTACCATGCGGTCGAATATGCCCAACGTTCCGCAGAATTTTGGCGGTGTGGTCACCGAGAGTGCCGTGACGTCGAATCGATCCACCGAAAACGGATTCAATTGTGTTAGCGAAACCCGTATGCTCTCCGCTACGAGTTCGACTTTTATGAATGTGAATTACGACCAGCAGTCGATTCATATTTATCCTGGAGCCATTTACCGTTTTTCCGATTTCTTCTCGGGTAATTTCCGTCCAATGGAACAATCCAGAAACCCGATCACCATTTACACCGACAACCTGGCGAACAGTACCGGACCGGTAAGCCAAACCGTTTCTGCCCCCAGTGCACCCACGATCAACGACCAGATCGCCAATATTATCCGGCCGTTTTCGCAGTCGACCGGTTCTGCCGGCCTGCAATACCGGATCTACACGTCGGAAAACGATGCTGACCTGGCGATCAAGCTTGCCGCAGGCGGCGGATATGCCGGCTTTAAGGCTTCGGCAGGCGTGAACACCGGATCCACGGACAAGCGTTATTACCTGACCATCGATGTGATCAAGCCGCTTTATACGATCACCACGACGCAACCTAGCCAGGGATATTTCAGTGATAAAACCATTGAAGCCAATAATCCCAACCTGATGGTGCTGAAGAGCGTTACCTACGGCACCCGCATCCTGGCCAATGTATCGATCACCATAAATACGCAAAAAGACGATATAGATTTCAAAGCCAGTTTCGGAGCCGACAGCGGTAAGGGCGTTTCGGCAAATTTCAACGCCATGTTCAATTACATGCGCAATAGCAGCTCCAGGAACCAGGAAGTAAATGCCTATGTGGTAGGCGGACCCTTGAAAACGACCACATTCAATACATCGAAGATCGAAGAAGAGATCTCGGCCTTGCTTGCCCAGTGCAATTACCAGTCGGCTAAACCGATTGCGTATTCATTCACCGACATCAACGGCAACTCCCTTGGAATTGAGAGCGCCACTGACCGGTTTACAACCAAAAAATGTTCCCCTCCAGGTGCGGTGTATAAACTGACTTCGGCCAGCCTGTCCATCAGAACCGGAACCGACAATAAAGAACAGGGTTCAAATGCCAGCTTCACGATTTACAACTCCGCAGGTGTGCCGGTATTCACCAGTGATCTGAATAATACCGAATTCAAGGTCACGAATGATATTACCCTTAATGCCAGAAGCGGTGTGGACGCTTATCTGACCGAAGCGGCATTTGCGAACGGTGGCTCGCTCGACATCTTCTTCGAACCCAAGCAAATCCTGTTTGGCTGGGACGCCTGGAATATTGAAAGCGTGACGCTCAATATCGTACTCCAGGATCAAAATGGCGCACAAAAACCGTATCAGATC
>CBHWDR010000144.1:0-7236 GCA_966112575.1 uncultured Chitinophagales bacterium | reverse complement strand
TACCTTGTGGCCGATATCGGGAAACGTGTGCTCAACGAGAAAACCCTCCATCTGCGAATTGCGCGGGATGATCTCCTCCAGCAGCTCCCGCAGGCGGGGGATCTTCCACTGCCCATTGCCCAGGTCGTACAGCATCTTGCCTTCCGTTTCCTCTTCCGTGACCCCGAAGGTTTTGAAGAAGGTGGAGTTGGCATTCTTAACCCGCAGGTTCTTATCGAGAATGATCAGCGCCTCGCGGATCGTGGTGAACACCGCTTCCGAATATTCCTGGATCTCGGCCAGCTGCTCGTTGCGCATCTGCAGCTCCTGGTTGATGGTGATCAGCTCTTCGTTGGAGGATTCCAGTTCCTCTTTCGAGGTCTCGAGCTCTTCGTTGATGCTTTGCAGCTCTTCATTGGACGAAACGATCTCCTCGTTCACCGACTGCAATTCTTCATTGGCGGCTTCCTGCTCTTCCACGATCGAACGCATGTCTTCACGCAGCGCGCTCAACTCGCTCTCCAGCTGCTTTACCCGTTCGTCGTTGCGAAATTTGGCGGGAGCGGCTTTTTCCAGCTCCAGGTATTCTTCACCGAAGACCACGAGGAAATAGCGCTCGAGGCTGTCTGCATCCTGCCGGAGCGGAATGGCCTCGATGCTCAGGCGACGCTGCTTGCTTTCCGAAATGGATTCCAGCCAGACCTTGGCTTCACCCTGCCCGGTCTTCGACGATTTATAGACCACGTTGCGCAGCTCGAAACCCAGCCCCGGACGGGCCATCTTCATCAGGTTCAGGCTGGCCTTGCCCGGCGCCGGTTCGAGGAAGAGCCCCGTGGATCCGCGGAACTGAACAATGTCCAGGTCGGAATTGACCACGACGCAGGCCGGTGTATAGCGTTTGAGCAGCAGGCCGTCCACCAGCTTGTCGAGGTCCTGGTCATCGGTCTTGATCTTGGGTGAAAGGGTCCGGGTTCCGGGCCGGTCGGTGTCGGCATTCTCTTTCCGGCTTACCGACATTTCGAAGAGCGCGCGGGCCGCAACATCTTTTTTCTTGGCGTAGACCTTCAGTTTTTTATCGATCTGCGAGAACAGGTGCATGGAGCCGCCGATCGTTTCCGACTTGCCCAGCACGAGGTAGCCGTTCGCGTTGAGCGAATAATGAAAGGTCGCCATCAGCTTTTTCTGCAGCACCGGCTCGAGGTAGATGAGCAGGTTGCAGCAGGAGATGATGTCGAGGCGCGAAAAAGGCGGATCGCGCAGCACATTGTGATTGGCAAAAACGCAGAGGTCGCGGATGCTCTTCACTATGCGGTAGCTGCCGTCGATCTTCACAAAGAAGCGTTCGAGCATGCGCGGGGGCACGTCGGCCACCTCGTCGCGCGAATAGATGCCCAGCCGCGCTTTGTTGATCGCCAGCTCGCTGAGGTCGGTGGCAAAGATCTGCACATTGGCCGTGGTGCTTTTTTCACCCAGCGCGTCCATCAGCAGCATAGCCAGTGAATAAGCTTCCTGGCCTGTGGAACAGGCAGGTACCCAAATGCGGATCGGCTCTCTCGTTTTCAGCCCGATGACCCGGGGCAGCAGGGTATTCTTCAGGTACTTGATCGTATCCTCGTCGCGGAAGAAATTGGTTACGTTGATCAGCAGGTCCTGGTAGAGCTGGTGAACCTCGCTATTGTGTTGTTTGAGAAAAGCGAGGTAATCGTTCACGCCTTCGAGCTTGTGCAGGATGATCCGGCGCACGATGCGGCGCTTGATCGTGTTGATCTTATAATGGCTGAAATCGACGCCCGTCATCCGGAAAACCAGTCGCAGCACTTCCTGGAGTTGTTCATCGCGTTCCTGGATCGATTCTTCTGTCAGCTCGAGCAGGGCCGCTTCATATTGGTCCTGTTGCCGGGCCAGCTTGGCCAGCTCTTCCGCCATCCGTTGGGGCGAAAGCACCAAGTCGGCCGCCTCTTCAGCCACGGCGTTCCGGGGCATGCCTCCGAAGCGCGCCGTGCTGTCCTGCGCGAAGGTGATGCCACCGGCCTCCTTGATGGCTTTCAGTCCCAGGGCCCCATCCGGCGGGTTGCCCGAGAGCAGGAGGCCGATGGATTTTTCCTGGTAGTTGCTGGCCAGGGAGGTGAACAGGAGGTTGATGGGGAGGTGATTCTTCGGCCGGTAAGAATCCGATGCCTGCTTGAGCGATCCATCCACCAGGATGAAATTGCTGTTCGGCCGGATAAGATAAAAATGGTCGGGTTTGAGCTTGGTCCCCTCGCCGGCTTCGACCAGCGGGATCGAACTCACAGTAGTCAGCTGCTGCACCAGGGAAGGATCGTTCCCGGACTGCTCGGGCTGAATATAAACAAAGGCCATTCCGGTATCCTTCGGCAGGTGGCGCAGGAGCTCGGTGATGGCTTCGACGCCGCCTTCCGACGCACCGATCGCTACAATGGGAAAATGTCGGGGCCGCTTCTTTTCAGCCGGCGTTACGGAGATACCTTTCATGATGGGTCTGATCTAACAAATCGAGGTCTGTCCTCGGGAGGTAATTGAAGGTACAACGATTTCGTTGGCAGGGACTTAAAATCATGGTAAAAGCATTGGTAACGACCTCATTAGATTTGCTCATTCGCCTGAAATAAAGGGGTATTGTTCAGGTTGTGCGGTTTTAGAATGATATATTTGAATATCTCTTAACCATCCCCTGTAAACGATCCTCCCGTTCATTCCGGACGATAGTTTGCATAGCTAAACCAAAGACCTCCCGTTGCAGAACCAGTATTCAAAGCCAGGTGTGCGCGTCAGCGAGACCAATGTTCGCCGCACGGTGCTGTTCACCGGGGGCAAACTGCTGGAATTGACCGGTCACTGGGACTGGACCTTCCAGGCCGAGCAGGTATTCTGCTCCGACGTCATTGTTCCCATGCCCCCCGATTTTGAGGGGATGAAGGGCATTGTCCATCCCGACGATGCAGCCCTGTTGAAGGGCCTTGGCCAGCATCCTTTCGAGGAGCCCGTGGAAGCTTTCCAATTGCGGATCATCACGACTTACGGCGATGTGCAAACGATTTCCGGCACGGGCCTCGAATTGTCGGCTCCCGACACCGGCGCCTACTGGCCCGATCCACTGGCTGCTGCCATCGGCGAGCAGCAGGAGCGCGAAGAGCAACGCCAGTCGCAGCAACTGGGACAGGCCTACGCGCTGGCCGAGCGCTTGTCGGAGACCGGCATCATCACCATCAATACCAGCACCGGTGAAGCGCATATCTCGCCGGGCGCATTCCGCCTTCACGGGCTCCCGCCGCAATCCCTGAATCCACACCTCCACAGCTTTCTTCCCCTGATCCATCAGGATGAACGCGAAAAGGTCCGTGAGCTGGTGGACCTGATGTATCGGCGCCGCCTTCCTGTGAACATCGACTACCGACTGGCAACAGGCCGGCAGATCGGCCTGGAGACTTTCTGGTACCAGAACGAACTGGGTGAACTGGTGCTCGGCGGGCAGTACCGCAGCCTCGATGCGCAGCTGGCCGCAGAAGAGGCGCTGCGCCAGGCCGCCATCGCCCGCCATTTCTTCGAGCGGCAACAGCAATTCGATGAAACCACCGCCGGGCTGGCGCACTGGCAATATCATCCCTTCACCCGCAAGGTCACCTGTTCGGATAGCCTCTACCGCCTGTTCGGTATCCGGAATACCGGAACCGGCCTGCAGTTCAAAGCCCTGCTGCTCCATATCCATCCCGAAGACCGGATGCTCTTCGAAACGGCCCAGCGAAAGCTGGTCAACGAACACCAGGCGCCGGATATCCGCTTCCGGGTGCTGCTGCCCAATGGCAAGACCCGGTACCTGCACCAGGTTGTAACCCTGTTGAATTACGGATCGGAATTGGTTGCCACCGCCCTGGTACAGGACATGACCGCCCTGGTGGTACGCGACGAGAAGATCGCCGAGTGGGAAAACAGGGCCGAGCGCCTGCGCATCTGGACCAATCTTTCCGAGGAGCTCAGCGGCACCGCCGGCTGGATCTGGGAAGATGATGGCGAGCAGATCTGGTGGAGCGATGGCACCTACCGCATGCTCGGCTACCGCCCTGGTGTTTCGGGGCTCACCCAGAAAGGCTTCCAGCTGTTCGTGTATCCCGAAGACCAGAGAAATTTCGTGGCCGCCCTGCGGCATTTCCAGGCGAAGAAGCAGCCCGGTGAATTCGACTTCCGTTTATCCGTCCGGGGAAAAATAAGCCACCTGAAAGCTTACCTGCGCACGGCCCGCAGCGGGGATAATGAGCTCCTGGTGGTCGTGCTCGCCGACCAGACCCGCATACAGGACCTGGAGACAGAAGGTCAGCGAATGGGCAACCTCGTAAGCGCTGTAACCGAGCACAATGCCGACCGCCTGCTGATCACCGACACCTTCCATACGATCACGCTTTGGAATGCTGCCTGCGAAGCCACTTACGGCATTCCCGCAAACGCAGCCCTGGGCCTGAATTTCTTCGATGTATTCCCCGTGTACCACGATGAGGAAGAGGTGCGGTTATTCAGCCAGGTGCTGAAAGGAACCCCCGTAAACCTTGAGCACCAGCCATCGCGGGTAGGCCGCGGCTATTACGATCTGCAGCTTCAGCCGATCCGCAACGAAGCGGGTGAGGTCACCGGCATCCTTCATCAGATCCGTGATACTACCCGCGAAACCGAGCTGCGCCTCCAGCTGACCGAGCGCCTTGCCTTCATCGAAGGCTTGCTCGAGTCTTCGCTCGACCGCATCATTGCCCTCGACCGGCAGATGAACTACATCTACTGGAACCAACAGGCGGAAGTGCATTATGGCCTGCGGAAGGAAGAAATGATCGGGCGGAATATCCTGGATATCTACCCACAGCTGGTAGATGATCCGACCTATGATCATTTCCGCCAGGTTCTCCGCGGCGAGCCGGTGCACATCCCGGCTGGCGACAGCGACCTGGAGACCGGAGCTTATGCCGATATCAGTCTCCTGCCGATCAAGAACAACACCGGTCAGGTATCCGGAATTCTCTGGGTGGCGCATGACCTGCGGCCGGAATTTCAGTTGCAGCAGCAGCGCGACCGGGCCGAACATATTCTCAACCACATCAACGAAGCCTATTATGAGGTGGATGCCGATCTTTTCCTGCGCTATGTAAATGAGCGTGCGCAGGAGATCTGGGGCCGTGAACGCTGGGAACTGGTTGGAAAAAAACTCGACAAGGTGTTCCCGGAGCTTGTGCATACACCGCAGTTCAAAATGGTGCTGGAGGCGATCCGCGAGCAGAAAGACCTTTCCGGCGAATTCTTCTCGCCGGTGCTGGACCGGTGGATCTATGTGTCGGCCACGCCGCATGACAACGGCGCCATCGTGCTGTTCTACGACATCCAGGAGATCCGGGAAGCCCGCGAGCGGGTGCGTGCCTCGGAAGCCCTCCTGAACGAGGCCGAAAAGATCGCGCACACGGGCAGCTACGAGTGCCAGGTGCCAACGATGAAGATCCGTTTTTCGGAAGGCATGTTCCACATCTTCGGCGTGGAGCCCGGCGCCTTCGAGCCTACCCTGGATTCGATCGACGAACGTTCCGAGGCCTCCGATGCGCTGGCCGTCCGCGCGATCCTCGAACGCGCCATCGCCAACCGGCAACCCTATCAGTACCGCCGCCGGATCTTCCGTCCCGACGGTTCCCAGCGGATCGTAGAATCCTTCGGTCGGGTGGAATGCGATGAACAGGGAGTGGTCCTGCGCCTCCTGGGCACCGCCCGCGACATCACCGATCAGGAACAGTCGAACGAAGAACGCCGAAAGATGGAGCATTTAATGGGGCAAACAGCCCTGGCCACTCCTGACGCACTCACGATCTACGACCTGGCCACTCAGACGCCGATCTACCTCAATAACTGCCTTGGCAGCTGGCTCGGTTACAGCAATCAGGAATTGATGGAGCTGGGCTATGAAGGCCGGCTGGCGCTCATCCATCCGGACGACCGCGAACGCCTGCTGGCATTCAACCGGGAGATGGCCGCGAGTGAAGCCGACTACCTGGGTACGATCGACTACCGGGTGTACACGCGCGACGGAGCCATACGCTGGCTGCGCAACCGCTCCCGCATCTTTCTTCGCGACAGCAACGGGAAAGGGATACAGATGCTCAGCGTGCTCCAGGATGTGACGAAGGAAAATACCTTGCAGCTGCATTTGCAGTCAAGGGAGCGCATGCGGATGACGAAGAGAACGAACGACTGGTTCTTCGGGAAATGATATCGGCTATCATGGGGCATCTGCGGTAAAAAACGCGAGCGGCATAACCACTAAGCACTTGCACTTAATTTTTCATCGTTTAGCGCTGAAAAGCGCTCCTCTGGCTAATTCTGTTGAAAGTTTGCCGGACAATTCCCTAACTTTCCCTGCACAAGCCACCCCATGCCCGATCCAAAATCCTTGCTGGACGCCTGTGTCATTCACGAGCAGGCCTGTCCCATCCTGCATGCCAATAAACTGCTCGACTCTTCCCTCGATGTCATTTGTTCCATTGATATAGACGGCCGCTTCCTAGCCCTCAGCGCAGCCTGCGAAAAAGTCTGGGGCTATGGCCCTGATGAGCTCAAGGGTCGTCCTTACCTGGAGCTGGTGGTGCCCGAAGACCGCGACCGGACCATCGAGATCGCCGCGCAGATCATGTCGGGGGTGGAGATCACCGATTTCGAGAACCTGTATCAGTGCAAGGACGGTTCTCGGAAACCCATCCTCTGGTCCGCCCGCTGGGATCGGGAGGAGCGGATCATGTATTGCGTGGCCCGCGATGCCACCCAGCGCCGGCAGGCCGAGCAGCGCGCCCGCCAGCAGGAAGAGCGGCTCTACCGCGCCTACAAACTTTCGGGTATCGGCTGGTGGGAGTGGACCCTTGTTGGAGAAAGCTTCTTCGCATCGGATGAACTCTACACGCTTTATGGCCTTTCCCGCGAAGCGCACCCCCAGATCACGTTCCAGGTCTTCTCTTCCATGGTGCATCCAGAAGACCAGGCTTTTTATATCGCCCAGTCCCAGCGGATGCAGAACAGGGATGTAGACCAGTACGAATACAGCCATCGGTTTATCCGCCCCGACGGGAAGATCATCGTGATCCACCACGACGTGCGGATCGAGCGCAACACCGCCGGAGAGCCGGTGTTCATCCACGGTACCACGAAAGATATTACCCGCGCCCGTCTTGCCCAGCAGGAGCTGGAAGATTCCGAGCGCCGCCTCGCGCAATATTCCCGGCG
>CBHWDR010000143.1:0-7247 GCA_966112575.1 uncultured Chitinophagales bacterium | reverse complement strand
CTTCCTGCCCCTGGGAGTGCAATGCGACCTTGTAAAGAAACCCGAGCTCCGCGACTCGGTGATCGCCCGCCTGAAGATCGCAGGTAAGATGGCCGAGGAGGCCGGCGTGGTTATCGGTATCGAAACCGCCCTGGATGCAAAAGGGGAGAAGGCCCTCCTCAAGGCGGTGGGCTCACCGGCGATCCGCAGTTACTTCAATTTTTCCAATGCGCTGAAAAACGGGCGCGATGTGGTGGAAGAACTGAGGATCCTCGGTAAGGACCGGATCGCACAGATCCATTGCACCGATGACGACGGCGTATGGCTGCAGAACAATACCCGGCTGGATCTGAAAAAAGTAAAGCAGGCCCTCGATGCCATGGGCTGGAGCGGCTGGCTGGTGATCGAGCGCTCGAGGGATGCGAAAGAGCCGAACAATGTGCGGAAGAATTTTGGCGCCAACACCCGATACGTACAATCTATTTTTCAGAACCAACCCTGATGCGCATGCGCTGGCTGCTCCTCCTCTTGCTCCCTTCGGTCTGTGTTGCGCAGATCCATGTTTCCCTGTCGGGTTCCGACAACAATCCCGGCACGAAGGAACGACCCTTCGCAACCGTGCACCGGGCGCTCCGCCAGGCGCGGGAGTTGCGTCGACTGCGTGACACGGCCGCAGCTAAAGACATTGAGATCCTGGTCGGCCCGGGGCGTTATGCATTCGATGAACCCCTCTTTATCCGTCCGGAGGACAGCGGTACGCCTTCCAGCCGAACGGTGATCCGTGCGGCCGGCAGCGAGCAGCCGGTATTCAGCGGGGGACGGAACGTACAGGGTTGGAAGCCGGCACCGGCAGTTGCGGGCTTGCCTTCGGCTGCAACCGGAAAGGTTTGGGTGGCCGATCTGTCTACAATGGCCTACCCGGGTTTTCTTTTCCGCCAGTTCTGGGTCCGCGGCCGAAAAGCGATCCGCGCCCGGCAGTTCAATGGCGAGACCATGGGCCGCATCCTGGCCTGGAACAAAAGCGATGGTACTTGCCTGGTCCCGAAAACTGGCGTACCGCTTAACGATCTATACGGACTCGAATTCTTCATCCACCAGTGGTGGGCCATCGCACAGTTGCGCGTGGCCGCCGTGGAGCCCCGGGGCGACTCCCTGCTCCTGCGCTTCCGGCAACCGGAAGCGAGGATCCAGAACGAGCATCCCTGGCCCGCCCCCTGGATCTCGAAGGAAACGGGTAACTCGGCCTTTACGCTGACCAACCACCTGTCCTTCCTCGATGAACCCGGGGAATGGTATTACGATGATCGCAGCCACTTACTCTACTACTGGCCGCGCAATGATGAAAACCTCAACACCGACGAAGCCGTTGTGCCCCTGCTGGAAGAGCTGGTGCGCATTGAAGGAGCGCCGGATCATCCGGTATCGCATGTGCGGATCCAGGACATCGTATTTGCTCATACCACCTGGACGCGTCCTTCCCGCCAGGGGCATGTGGCCTTGCAGAATGGGCTCTATTTCCTCGATGCCTATTCCCTGAAAAAGCCGGGTACAACGGAGAAGCCGACCCTGGAGAACCAGGCCTGGCTGGGCCGGCCCTCCGCGGCCGTGACGCTTCAGCATGCCCGGGCTCTGGAAATTTTCCATTGCGGCTTCCATCACCTCGGCTCCACGGCCCTGGACCTGCGCAAGGGTGTGGCCAGCCTGGTAACCGACAACACATTTCGTGATATCGGCGGCAATGGCATCCTGGCCGGCGTGTTCTCCGATGAACCGATGGAAGCGCACAGGGCTTATCGTCCAGCGAACCAGCAGGAGCCGACGGAAGCAATGATCGCAGGCAACCTGCTGACGGATATCGCCAATGAAGACTGGGGCTGCGTGGGCATCGGCGCCGGCTTTGTGCGCAATACGGTCATCAGACAAAATGATCTTTCAGAGCTTCCTTATTCGGGCATTGCCCTGGGCTGGGGATGGACGCCGCAACCAAGCATCATGCGCAACAACCGGGTGGAGAAGAATCGCATTGTGCGTTTCGGCCGGCAGATGTACGATGTAGCGGGCATTTACACCCTCAGTGCACAGCCGGGCAGCTATATTCAGGATAATTATATCGATTCGGTGTACCAGGCACCCTACGCGCATCTCCCGAGTCACTGGTTCTATCTCTACACCGATGAAGGTTCCTCCGGTATCACCGTAGCGAACAACTGGACCCCTTCTGCCAAATACCTGCAAAATGCCAACGGCCCGGGTAATGCCTGGCGCAACAATGGACCGCAGGTTTACGAAGGCGTCCGCCGAAAGGCAGGTCTGTCGGAGCGTTCGGAAACCATTCTGGAAGACCACGCGCCTGCTGCTGCTATCCCGGTGACCCATGAGTTCCCGGTAGTGATCGAGCTGGTAGCCCCGAACGGGCAAACGGTGCCCGAAGCCACTGTGCGTTCCATATTGGCGAAAAACGGCATTTCTTCAACCCAGCTATATACTTGGAAGGAGCACTTGTTTGTCTTTGGCAATGTGCCGGATGCCGGCGTGCTGCGCAGCAAGCTGCAATCGGCCCTGCCTGCCTTGAACTCGAAGGTCTACTACACGCCTTTTTATGAATTCAACCGCGAAAGCTGTACGGATACCGCCACCGCGCGGGAAACGAACGATTACCTCTTCACCGCCAATCTCGTTGCGGATGAAAAGCTGCAGTCGGAATACCTGAACTATCACGCGGTGCAGGCCAGCGAATGGCCCGAGATCGCCAGGGGATTCTGCCATGCAGCGTTCCAGCAGCTCCTCGTTTATGTCAGCGCCCTACTTTTGTTCCTGCTCATCCGTGTGCCGAAAGTAAAAACCCTGGACGAACTTCATCAAAACACGACGGAGGACAATCCCCGGGTGACCGAATGGAACCGCATCATGGCCAAGTACCAGGAAGGCATTGAAGGCACCAGGCCCGGAGAGGTTTGGGTGCCGCTGATGCGGATGGAAAATAAAAACACGAAAACGAATCGATAGATGCTGCAATTAGGAATTTTAGGACTGGGGGAGGGGCGGAGTACGATTGCCGCGGCCCTGGCCAGCCCCTTGTATACGTTGAAGACGATCTGCGACCGGAACGAAGACCTCTGCCGGCAGCGCGCCAGGGAATTCGACTTCCATCAATACTCGACGCGCTACGAAGACCTGCTCCAGGATCCGGCGATCGATGTGATTGCTATTTACACACCCGACCATCTGCATGCCGAACATGTCCGCCTCGCGCTCGCGCACGGCAAGCATGTGATCTGCACCAAGCCCTTTATCGACAACCTGGCTGACGCCACTTCCCTCCTGGAGCTGCAGCAGCAATCCGGAAGGCGGGTGTTCGTTGGGCAGAGCTCGCGCTTTTTCGAACCGGCGATGCGCCAGCGTAGTGATTACGAAGCGGGGCTGATCGGCGAGCTGATCACGATCGAAGCCTATTACCACGCCGACCACCGCTGGTTCCTCGAAAAGGGCTGGTCGCTGCAAGACTCCTTCAAATGGCTTTATGGAGGCCTCAGCCACCCGGTGGATTTCATTCGCTGGTACCTGCCCGGGATCGAAGAGGTGATGGGCTATGGCATGATCAGCGCCAACGGGCGAAAGGCCGGCATCCGCCACGAGGACACGATGCACTTTATCTTCAAAGCAACCGATGGCCGCATCGCTCGCGTGAGTGGTGCCTATACCGGTCCGACCCAGCCCACCGACCGCGACTCGGGAATGAGCACCGTGCTTCGCGGCACCGATGGGGCGAGCCAGGCTGACTACCACGAGCTGCGGTATGCCATCACTGACCAAACCGGTGAAGAGCGCATCGTTCGCTGGGGTGATGAAAAGCTGAAATACTATTTCCGGTTCGAAGGGCAAAGCCATCATGCCGGGGAATATCAAAATTACCTGGAATATTTTGCCAAGAGCATTACCGAAGGCTTCACCGCTTATCCCGACCTGCGCGAAGGCATTGGCACCGTAGCCCTGCTGCAAGCGATGGATCGCTCGCTGCAAACCGGCCAACCGGTGCTCGTCAGCAGCCTGCTGGCCGAATATGGGCTCACCGATCTGATCCACCTTCAACCGGCCGCCCATGCGTAAGAACATCGTCGATGCGCTCACAGGCCTCGATTACAGCATCGTGGCGCTCTACCTCGCAGTGCTGTTCGTTATTGGCTACCGCGCTTCCTTTTCCGGCAAAAAAACCGAAGAAGGCCATTTCCTCGCCAACAAATCCCTGGGCTGGTCCAGCATCGGCTTCAACATGTGGGGCACCAATGTCGGGCCTTCCATGCTTCTGGCCTTTGCCAGCATCGGATATACCACGGGCGTCGTTGCCCTGAACTTCGAATGGTATGCTTTTGTCTTCCTCTTCCTGCTTGCAGCCGTTTTTGCACCGCGTTACCTGGCTGCCCGCGTAACGACCATGCCCGAATACATGGGACAACGCTACGGGCAGTCGACGCAAACCATCCTCGCCTGGTATGCCCTGGTCAAGATCCTCATCTCCTGGCTTTCGCTCGGCCTCTTCGCCGGCGGCTTCCTCGTACGCCAGATCCTCGGGATCCCCATGTGGCAATCGGTGACCGTGCTGGTATCCTTTGCAGGCCTGTTCACCTTCGCCGGCGGGTTGAAAGCCATCGCACGCGTCAACGTCTTTCAAATGCTGTTGCTGATCGCCGTCTCGCTAACGCTGACCATCCTTGGCGTGCAGAAGGCCGGCGGGCTTGTCGCCGTCTGGAATCAAACGCCGGGAGCATTCTGGAACCTCGTGCATCCGGCTTCCGACAAATCCTACCCCTGGCCGGCCATCCTCCTCGGATATCCCGTATCCGCGGTCGCCTTCTTCTGTACCGACCAGGCCATGGTGCAGTCGGTGCTTGGCGCCCGCAACCTCGAGCAGGGCCAGCTGGGCGTGAACTTCATTGGCTGGCTCAAGATCCTGTCCCTGCCGCTCTTTATCGGCACCGGCATCATCTGTGCCCGGCTTTTTCCCGGCCTTGCCGACCCTGCCGAAGCCTACATGACCATGGTGACCAACCTCTTTCCCGCGGGCATGAACGGGCTGGTGATCGTAGTACTCATCGCCGTGTTGGTGGGTACCATCGGCTCGTCTTTGAATGCGCTGAGCACGGTGTTTACGCATGATGTCTATGCCCGGCAGATCAACCCTAAGGCCGAAGGAAAGGACCTCGTTCGCATCGGCCGGCTGACCGTAGTTGCCGGCTGCCTGATCGCGATCGGCATCGCGCTGGCCATCGACAGCATCAAGGGCCTGAATCTCTTTGATGTGTTCCAGTCGGTGCTCGGCTTCATTGCGCCACCGCTTTCGGTGGTCTTCCTGCTCTCGGTTTTCTGGAAGCGCACCACGCGAAGGGCTGTCAACACGATCCTTTCCGGCGGCTCTGCCTTCAGCCTTGGTGTGGGCGCGTGCTACCTCTGGGTTTTTCCGCCCGATCGCTATCCGGCCTGGCCCCATTACCTGCTGCTCTCATTTTACCTCTTTGCCTTCTTATTGGTCGTGGCGGTGGTGATCTCCCTGCTCGATAAGCGCGGATCGGCAAGACAGGCGGTTGCGGATAGCTATGTACGTATGCCCCTGGCGCCAAAAGTGCGCAGGGCCTGGATCGCCCTGGCGGTGGTTATGGTGGCACTTTATGTAATTTTCAACGGACATGGATAAATTGATTTTTGAATGATGCGAAAACACGGACTTCTCTTATTCTGCTTTCTGCTTTCTGTTACCTGCTTTGCCCAGAAAGCCACCTGGATCTGGTACCCTGGCGATTATGAGATCTGGCTGAGCAACAATATGCAGAACCGGCGCACCGATCGCGGCGCTTTCTTTCCGGTATTCTGGAAAGTGGACAGCCACTATTCCCTGATGGATTTTCATAAGGTGTTTGACCTGAAAGAGCCGGAGGAAGTGCGCGTGGCCACCGAAGGACAGTACAATGTCAAGATCGACGGCCGCCTGCTCGAAGGCGCGCCCACCCGCTTCATCATGCCCGCAGGAAAACACAAGCTCAATGTGAAAGTGTTCAACCAGGCTGCTGTTCCCGCGATCTGGGTAGAAGGAAAGACCATCGCTTCGGATTCCTCCTGGCTGGTGACCTTCGAGGACAAGGAATGGATCGACGAGACGGGCAAGACCTCCGATGTCTCCGCTACCGATTGGCTGCCGGCCGGGAGCTGGAATTTCGACGACCCCCTGAACCGTCCCTCCCAGTTCCAACTGCCGGTAGCCCTGCAACTGGCTACCTCCGTTGCAGCAAACGGCCATGCGCGGCTCTACGATTTCGGAAAAGAGACCTTCGGCACGGTGAAGATCCATGGTTTGAGAGGAAAGGGGCGCATCACCCTGTATTATGGCGAGTCGAAAGAAGAGGCGCTTTCTCCTGAGGGCGCAGTGGCACTGGACCGCATCGACTGGACGATCGCCGGCGCCAAAGCCAATACCCAGACTTCCCTCACGAAAGCCTTTCGGTATATCAACGTGGTGCCGGAAAGCGGCATGAGCTTCGATTCGATTTCGGTGCTCTACGAATATGCCCCGGTGGCCCGGCGCGGTCGCTTCCGTTCAAGCGATACCCTGCTCAACCGGATCTACGAAGTGTCCAATTACACCCTGCAGCTGAACACCCGCGAGTTCTTTATTGACGGGATCAAGCGGGACCGCTGGGTCTGGAGCGGCGATGCCTACCAGAGCTACCTGATGAATTATTATTCTTTTTTCGATAATCCCACGGTGAAGCGCACCATCTATGCCCTGCGCGGCAAGGACCCGGTGACGGCACATATCAACACCATCATGGATTATACCTTCTACTGGTTCCTGGGTATTTATGATTATTACCAGTATTCGGGTGATTCGGCTTTCCTGCGCACGGTGTACCCGCGCATGCAAAGCCTGATGCACTATGTGCTGGGCCGGCGAAATGCCGAAGGCCTGATGGAAGGCCTTCCGGGCGACTGGATCTTCATCGACTGGGCGGAAGGCCTCAGCAAGAAGGGCGAAGTGAGCTTCGAGCAATTGCTCTTCGCGCGCAGCCTCGAAACCATGGCGCTCTGCGCAGGGCTCGTGGGTGACACCGACGGAAAGAAGCAGTATGCCCGCCTTTCGGAGGAAATGAAGGCAAAACTGTTCCGGCTTTACTGGAATGAAGAAAAAGGCGCGCTCGTCCATAGCCGGGTGAATGGTGCGCAAACCGATAATGTCACGCGGTATGCCAACATGTTCGGCATCTTCTTCAATTATTTCT